>JBDLTW010000249.1:0-15864 GCA_039805605.1 Pseudomonadota bacterium | reverse complement strand
ATTGGAATATTGCTGTTTAAGTTTATTAATAAACCAATTAGGCAGATTGTAATAAATAGAAAAATCTTGTTTTATTTTTAAATCTAAATTTTCTTTATTTCTAAGGTATTCACGTAATAACCAGTTTACAAATTTTTTTTGAGGTGAATTAACTAATTCAACTAGATTATTAACTATTGCATAATTAGGTTTATGACTAAATTTTAATTCAAAAATACCAATTTGTAACCAAATTAAAATTTTTTTATCAAATTTTGGATTTAATTGATTAATTATAAAATTTAAATAAAAATAATTTCTAATTATTCCAAAACTTAAATAGCGAATTTTGGCAATATCAACATTATTATTGTATTGACTTAATTCGTCGTTCAAGTTTTTACCTAGATATACTTGGCTAATAATTTGTTTACAAATTGGATAAATATTCATTAATTAGTTTACCACAAATTTTCTACAGCCATATTACCTGGATTAGCTCTTTTAGAAATAGTTAAACCTCTCTTTGCTAATAATTTACGTGTATCATCAACCATTTGTGGATTACCACAAATCATAATTCGACTATTTTCAATAGTAAGTGGTATATTAACAAAGTTTTCTAATTGATTATTTTCTAAGAGATCAGTAATTCTACCATATAAATCACCACCTTGTTGTTCTCGTGTTACTACTTTTACATAAATTAATTTATCTTTAACTAAATCACCATAATATTCATGTTCAAAAAATTGATTAATTGTATCTTGATAAGCTAATTCCTCAGCTTGACGTACACCATGAACTAAAATTACTTTTTCATATTGTTCCCAAATAGAAAAATCATACATTATTGAAATAAATGGTGCTAATCCTGTACCTGTTGATAAAAACCATAAATCTTTACCTTGTTCAAAACGATCTGTAGTTAGTAAACCATAATTTGTTTTATCAATATAAATTTCATCACCAATTTGAAGATTTTTTAATCGTTGAGTAAATTCTCCATCTGGAACAATAATAGAATAAAATTCTAATTCTTCATCATAATCTGCAGATACTATTGAATATGGTCTCCAGACAAAACTATCATCATCTTTTTTTAAACCCAATCTAGCAAATTGTCCTGGTATAAATTTAAATGCTTCATTACGAGAAGTTCTAAAACTAAATAAATGATCAGTCCATTGTTTTAGGTAAGTAATTTTTTCTATGGTATATTTATTTTCTTTGGTCATTATTTTTTACCTTGTAAATTTTATTTATAATGAATTAGTAATTAAAATAAAGATTGTAATTTATTATTTTGTTAATTTAATATATTTGCTTTGAATTTAAATAAATCTTAGTTTTAATGTTTTATGCTAATTGTTTGGTTTTTGTCAATTAGTAATTTGTTTAAAAAATTCTCAGCATTTTATAGATATAAAGTTATTTTTGCTAAACTAATTGTTTTTAGTGAATTTCTGGTAAAATTATGTTAGTTCGAAATAGCTAAAATTAAAGTATAGTAGTTATTTTACCATATTTGCCTAGTTCATAGTTAAAACAAATTTTAAAAAGTTATCCACAATTTTTGCATAGTAATATATAGTATATTATATATTGTTATTATTATTATTTGTTGATTTTTATGTGGATAACTAATATTTTAAAAAATAAATCAGTTAGTTAAGCTGTGGATAACTATGTGGATAAGCTGTTAATATCCTGTGGATAAAATGTGGATAACTTTTTAATTTTCAAATTCTATGTGGATAACTATAGAGTTATCCACACGTTATCCACAGCTTATCCACATTTTTTGTGGATAACTCTGTTTGTGTTTATTTGGTGCATAAACTAGAGTATTTATATTTTTTATTAATTTAGTTGCGATTTAAGTTAATTATACTTACAAGTCAGTTAGTTAAGCTGTGGATAACTATGTGGATAAGCTGTTAATATCCTGTGGATAAAATGTGGATAACTTTTATAAAATGATAAAATTATAAAGAATTAACATATTTTAATTGATTAATTAACTATTTTTATATAACTTCAGTGAATTTTTATAAGTGTTATTAAAATGTTTAAAAATCCCAAAATTCTAATTATTAGATTATCATCAATAGGTGATATTTTTCATACCATGACTGTATTAAATGATATTAAACAATATTATCCTAGTGCACAAATTGATTGGTTAGTTGATCAAAGTTTTGTTGAAGTAGCACAATTATCTCCCTTAATTAACAAGGTGATTGCTATTCCATTACGAGCATGGAAAAAATCTAAATTAACATGGTTCATTAAATTATGGAACTTTAAACGTAATTTAGCTAAAATTGACTATGATTATATTATTGATAGTCAAGGATTGCTAAAATCAGCTTTTTTATCACGCTTTTTGTTTCAAGGTAAAGTATATGGCTTAGATTTTAAATCTGCACGTGAAGGATTGGCTAGTTGTTTTTATCATTGTCGTTATAGTGTAGCACAAAATGATGTTGCGGTACCTCGCTTACGTGGATTAGTTCAACAAATATTTGACTTAAAAATAGCTAATTTACGTGAATTTGAGTTAGAAATACGCCGTGAAAATTGTCAAATTAATTATCCAGATGGTTATATAGTTTTTTTACATGGTACATCAAAACAAAATAAAAAGTGGTCATTAGCTAATTGGCATCAGCTTAGTTTATGGTTATTAGAAAACACTAAGCAACAAATTATTATTACCTATAGTAATGCTAGTGAGTTAGACTTTGCGCAACAGTTAATTAATCACGTAGCAAATTCACGGATTATATTAATTGATAAGTTGTCTTTTGTTAAATTAAGTGATTTAATTCAAGGCGCAGATTTGGTTATTGGCGTGGATACTGGATTTACTCATTTGGCAAATTTAACCAAACGCCCAACTATTGCAATTTATTTACATAGTCGCCCAGATTATGTGGGGATGCTCGAAAGTGAAATTGCTTATAATTTAGGTGGCTATAATTGCCAAGTTAGCCCTGAATTGGTTATTGAATGTATTCAAAAAAATAACTTATTCACCACACTGTAAAACTTCCTCTTTAATATAAGGCGTTAAATTAGCTAAATAGGGAGAGCAAAGAAATTTGTTGCTGAAATAGTAGTTGGTGAGAGTGGAGAATTGTTTTTTAGCAATCTACTGGATACACATTTGAGTATGTTGATTATTTTTGATAATTGAATTGTACATGCCTCACCATTAAGTTCAACTAATTGAGTATGATAATCTAAACATATAATAAAGATAATCTGCTTAAATTTCTAATACTTATTAGCACAGAACTTCTAGCGATATTTGCTAACAAATATTAAATGCTGACGAAATTAAATACGCAATGTCTGCTTATTCTAATTTCTGGTATTATTTTGTGTAGACTGCTTGTGCTTGATTTTGTAGTTGTGTTTTTGATTAATCAATAGTATAATAAGGTAATTAAACGTATTTTTAGGAAAAAAGTAATGTTAAATAATCTAAATAATGAAATTTTTACTTCGCCAGATAAGTGTATTGAAGAGTGTGATAAGCAAATTAATTTTGCTAATAATCTAATTATCTATTTAGAACAATATAAGGTTCAATTAGAAACTATGAAAACTATGGCAAATTCTGCGAAAGTATTACAAGAAGCAAATCCGTTTATGATGATGGGTAAATTTATCGAGTTAATGAGTAATTCAAGCACCGCATTTGGTAAAGCTCAGAGTAAGAAAAAAGATCCAGAGTCTGAAGATGCGTAAGGTTTATTCATTAATAACTTATTTAATTGCTCCGTTGTTACCATTATATTTAAAAAAACGTGGTAAAAAAAATCCTGCATATTTAGCTAATTGGCATGAAAGATTTGCTTGGAAATTAACTAATCCAAGTTCTAAACCTTTAATTTGGTTACACTCGGTATCGGTTGGTGAAACTCGAGCAATGCAAAAAATGGTAGAACTCATCACATTAAATTTACCCAATTATCAAATTTTAATTACCACGATGACACCAACAGGAAGGCTAACTGCTCAACAGTTATATCCTCAAGCTTTGGTGCATTATATTCCTTATGATATTAGTTATGCGGTTAAACAATTTTATCAAATCTTTAAGCCACGTTTAGGTATCATTATGGAAACGGAAATTTGGCCTAATTTAATCTATTGGGCAAGTAATTTTTCAATACCATTATATTTGGTTAATGCTCGACTATCGGAACGTTCTTATCGTGGTTATTTACGTTTTAGATGGGCTATTATGCCAATTCTTAATCAATTTAGTGCTATTTTATGTCAAGACCACAATAGTGCACAACATTTTAGCCAATTAGGCTATCAGCAACCATTAGAAACCATTGGTAATACTAAGTTTGACTTAGTAATTCCTTTGTCGACAAATAGTTTAATTCAAAGTTTTCAACAATGGTTAGCTGGTAGAAAAATTATTTGTTTTGCTTCCACTCGTGATGGTGAGGAGGAATTAATTTTAGATAATTTAAATTTATTAACAAATGTCTTATATGTGTTTATTCCTCGTCATCCTGAACGATTTAGTGTAGTTGAAGAATTATTAATTCAACGTAAAATTAGCTACCAGAAACGTTCACAGTTTCAAGCAATAGCTTCAACTACTCAAGTGTTAATTGGTGACAGCATGGGGGAGATGTTAGCATATTATGCGGTAAGTTATTTAGCAGTAATTGGCGGTAGTTTTGTTGAATGTGGTGGACAAAATCCTATTGAAGCAATTTTTATGGGTACCCCTGTAGTATTTGGTTCTTCGATGTTTAATTTTAAGCAAGTAGCTGCTGATTGTTTAAGTGAGGGTTGTGCTCATCAGTTGACACAAATTAACCAACTAAATAATTGCTTAGTGGATTTATTAAATGATGAGGCTTATTATATGAACTTAAAGAATAATTGTAATCAATTCATTAATAAATATCAGGGGGCGTCATTAAAAGCATTTAATTATTTTAGCGCTAATTTAGTTTAATGTTTCATATGAAACATTAAACTAAATATTAAATTTAATCTTTAACCCATATTACACTAAGCGCTGCTAAAATCATTGACACTCCCGCAACACCTAACATTGCTACAGCATTACTGCCTACTAGATTTAATAAAACGCCACCGAGTAAACCTGCTGCAATTTGCGGTACAGTGATAGTGCCATTAAAAATCCCCATATACACACCCATTTTATCGGCAGGAAGAGCAGCTGATAAAATGGCGTAAGGCATAGCTAAAATAGCAGCCCATGCAATACCAACTCCAAGCATTGCTAAAAATAACCAATATTTATCATGAATAAAAACCATTGATAATAAACCAATACCACCTGCAAGCAATGACCATAAATATACAGTTTTACGTCCAAATTTGTCGGCTAATTTACTCATAAACATTGCATAAATAGCAGCAAATAAGCTGTAAGCAGCAAAAATTACGCCAACCCAATTTCCTGCTTCATTGAATGCCGCTGATGTTGAATCTGTTGGTACTGTATGCCAAATATTTTGTGCAATTCCTGAGGTTGTATATACCCACATAATAAATAATGCAAACCATGAAAAAAATTGTACTAGACCTAAACGCCATAATGTATTAGGTGTATTAATTAATACTTGCATAAATGATAATTTAGGTGTTTGTTCGGTAAGTTGATGATATTGATAATATTGTTGTGGCGGATATTCTTTAGTCGAAATAGCTGTCCAAATTACCGAGATGAGTAAACATGCACCACCAAAATAAAAGGACCAAATTACGGTTGGTGCAACTTTAGCTCCTTGGCTTGGAGTATTAGCTACACCTAACCAATTTAAAATAAATGGTAATAATGAACCTACAACTGCTCCAGTATTAATTAAAAAACTTTGTATGGAATAACCTAAATTACGTTGTTGTTCTGATACCATGTCTCCAACTAAAGCACGAAATGGTTGCATAGTAATATTAAAAGCAGTATCCATGAATAATAACATAAAGGCACCAAAAATTAAGGCAGGTACCAAATTGGCAAAATGCTCTGAATTTGGCATAAAGAACATAGCTAAGGCTGAAATAATAGCACCTAAAAAAATAAATGGAACTCTTCTGCCAAATCTTGTCCAAACTTTATCACTAGATAAACCAATAATTGGTTGAACTATTAATCCAGCTAAGGGGGCAGCTAACCAAAAATAACTTAAATGTTCAACATTAGCTCCCAATGCAGATAAGATTCGGCTAGTGTTACCACTTTGTAATGAATAACCTATTTGTACCCCTAAAAAACCAAAGCTAATATTAAAAATTTGTGCAGTGGTTAAATGTGGCAATCGAGATTTTGCCATAATATTCTCCTTTATCGTTATTTAATTGATATTATCGTTAATGGTATGCTTTATGGTGTATTTTTATTGGGTTTAAAAAATTACCGATAATCATAACGGCAATATTATATCATCTTATCCTAGTTATCAACAATACAAACAAATTTAAGATATTTTGGCTTAGTTATAATGGATTATTTTTTATAATTCCTAATTGTTGTGTTTTATAATATGCTAAAATTGACTCTTGTAATAATCAATAAATTGCTAAAGAAAGGTAGAATTAATCATGAATAGTAAAATAATTATCGCACTGGATTTTAGCCAACGAGAGCAAGTTTTGCAATTTGTCGCACCGTTAAATCCGCAGTTATGTTGCCTAAAAATTGGTAAGGAGTTGTTTACTAGCTATGGTCCAAGTTTAGTTGAGGAGTTGCAACAATTAGGGTTTAAAATTTTTTTAGATTTAAAATTTCATGATATTCCAAATACTGTATATAAAGCAATTCGAGCAGCCGCCAATTTAGGTGTATGGATGGTGAATGTTCATGCTAGTGGTGGGCGCCAAATGTTATTACAAGCTCGTCAGGCTATTACCGATAGTCAGCATAAACCATTATTAATTGCCGTAACTATTTTAACTAGTTTAGATGTTGAAGAAGTTGCAGAAATTGGTTATCAACGTGATTTAACTGCTCAAGCAGTACATTTAGCCAAATTAAGCTATGAATGTGGTTTAGATGGTGTGGTGTGTTCTGCTCATGAAGCTAATTTAATTAAACAAGCAACTAGCTCAAGTTTTCTTAGTGTTACCCCAGGTATTCGCTTAGCTTGTTCTATTCAGGATGATCAAACCAGAATTATGACACCTCGTCAAGCGCTTAATGCAGGTGCAGATTATTTAGTTATTGGTCGACCAATAACCAAAGCTTCCCAACCATTAAGTGTTTTAGAGCAAATTAATCAAGAAATAGCCTGATTTTTGGGATAATTTTGCTGGTTTGATAAAAGTTAGCTATATTGCGTAGCAGGTGCTAGTGTGCTATAATACCAAACTCATCGCAAATTTAGCTGTTAAGTCAAATAGAGAATTTTGCGCAGTAATTAATAGCGTGGTAATTGCCACCAATCAACAAAAATAAGAGTACTAAAATAAAATTATGACTAAAGTAGTAATTGGAATGTCAGGGGGTGTTGATTCATCCGTAGCTGCTTACTTATTAAAGCAACAAGGCTATGATGTAATTGGTATTTTCATGCAAAATTGGGAAGATGATGATAATGATGGTTATTGTACTATTAAACAAGATAGTATGGATGCCATTGCTGTTGCCGATCTCTTAGGTATTGAGATTGAAATTGTCAATTTTGCTCAAGAATATAAACAACGCGTATTTAATTATTTTCTGGAAGAGTATCAAGCTGGTCGTACGCCTAATCCTGATATTTTATGTAATTCAGAAATTAAATTTAAAGCTTTTTTGGATCATGCCTTAAAATTAGGTGCAGAGTATGTTGCCACAGGTCACTATGTGAGTAAAATAGTTACCTCAAGTGGTGAGGTTTTAACTCGAGCTACCGATTTAAATAAAGACCAAAGTTATTTTTTATACCGTCTAAGTCAGCATCAAATTAAACATGCCTTATTTCCTTTAGGTCAAATGATAAAACCTGAGGTTCGTAAAATTGCTAGTCAATTAAATTTACCCAATGCGACAAAAAAAGATAGTACGGGAATTTGTTTTATTGGTGAGCGCCCATTTCGTCAATTTTTACAACGTTATATGCCAACTAAACCCGGTAAGATGGTAACTCCAGATGGTAAAGTAGTTGGCGAACATTTAGGTTTAATGTATTATACAATTGGGCAACGTAAAGGTTTAGGTATTGGTGGGCAAGGTGAACCATGGTTTGTTGCTGATAAAAATTTAACAATGAATGAATTAATTGTGGTACAGGGACATGATCATCCATTATTACTAAAATCAAGCTTACGTGCTACACAATTAAATTTTGCCCAAAGCGAACTTCCTCCAAGTGGGCGTTATACAGCTAAAACACGCTATCGGATGCAAGACGCTAGTTGTTATTTAGAATATTTAGGTAAAGATGAAATTCAGTTGACTTTTGATCAAGCACAATGGGCAATTACACCAGGGCAGTCGGTCGTAATTTACGCTGGGGACTTATGCCTTGGTGGAGCAATTATTAATTAAAGGAGATACATATTTATGCAGGTTCTACAAGTTGATTATAGTTCAGCAAATGCTAGTCAAGATTTTGCTCGTTCATTGCGTGAAACAGGTTTTGCGGTAATAAAAAACCACCCAATTGATTATCAGTTAGTTAGTCAAGTATTTCAGGAGTGGGAGCAGTTTTTTAATAGTGAATATAAAGAAAATTATTTATATAAAAATGATACTCAAGATGGTTTTTTTCCAATGCGGGTCTCAGAAACTGCACTTGGTTATGAGATTAAAGATATTAAAGAGTTTTTTCACTATTATCCTAACGGTCAATTTCCTAAAGAATTATCTGCTATGAGTAAGCAACTGTACCAACAAATGTCACAAGTTGCGGTACAATTATTAACTTGGATTGAAGAAAATTTACCTGATGATATTCGGGCTAGTTTATCAGAACCATTAGCACAAATGGTTGAGCAATCTCCTGCGACCTTAATGCGTATTTTACATTATCCACCATTAACAGGTAATGAAATAGCAGGTGCAGTACGAGCAGCAGCCCATGGCGATATTAATTTATTAACCGTTTTGGTAGCAGCTTCGCAATCAGGATTACAAGTAAAAAATTCGGCTGGGGAATGGTTAGATGTACCCGTAGATCCTGGTATGTTATCAATCAATATTGGTGATATGCTTGAGTTAGCAAGTAAGGGTTACTATAAATCAACTATTCATCAAGTAATTAATCCAACGGATGCAACTATGCATAACTCACGTTATTCAATTCCGCTCTTTTTACATCCACGTCCAGAAGTAAAATTAACTAATGATTTAACCGCAAGTGAAATGTTAAATCAGCGTTTAGTGGCTTTAGGCGTTAAACAATAATTTATTATAAGGGTAAAGTTTATTTATGAAAAATACAAGTTATCAATCAGAAGCAACACAATTTATAAACACATTATTAACTAAGCCAGGTAATCATCAGCAACAAATGCAATTACGTAGCACTTGGTGGGATAAAGACTTTATTGATGAACAAGAACAACAAGAATATGCACAGGCAAAAGTTCCTCATCAAGCATACAGTTATTTTTCTTATTCTAAACAAAAATAAATAATGCTAAAAACTTTAATTACCCCAGAAATTATAGATTATTGTTGTCAATATGGTGTTCGTGAAACTAAACAACTAAGTGAGCTACGCCATTATACGATGCAATTAGATCAAGCTCAAATGTTAATTACACCAATACAGGGTGCTTTATTAAAGTTATTAGTGCAAATTAGCCAAGCTAAACAAGTATTAGAAATAGGAATGTTTACTGGCTATAGTGCATTATGGTTAGCCTTGGGACTAAGTCAACAAGGACAATTAACCACCTTAGATATTAGTGAGCGTTATCTAAGTGTGGCACAGCAATATTGGCATGAAGCACAAGTTGCCGAAAAAATTACACCAATTATTGCTCCAGCAGAACTAACTTTACAGAGCTTTCATCAGGATAAACGAAGTTTTGATTTAATTTTTATTGATGCCAATAAAGCACAATATTTGGAATATTATCAAGCGAGTTTGGAGTTACTTAATCCTCATGGATTAATTATTATTGATAATGTATTAATGTATGGTCAGGTGTTAGATCCAGCCCCGCAGAAAAAATATGTAAAATCATTGCAACAACTTAATCAAGTATTGCATCAAGACCCACGTGTAGATATTTGCTTATTACCTGTTGGTGATGGTTTAAGTTTAATTCGCAAGAAAGAATAATTAATGAAGAGACGTACTCGCAGTAGTAAGCTACACAATCAAATGAATGTAGTTCCTTATATTGATGTTATGTTGGTGTTATTAGTAATTTTCATGGTAACAGCACCAATGTTTACACCTGGGGTAATTAATTTACCAAGTGTGGGTAAATCGGCACAAGTAACTAAACAACCATTAGAAATTAATATCGATGCCGATAGTAATTATAGCATTATGCAGAATAATAAAACTATTTCTGTTAGCTCACTAGATGAACTAATTAGTAAATCAGTAACTATGGCTAATGATGAAACTCCTGTGGTTATTGCTGCTGATAAAGGTGTACAGTATGATAAAGTTATTACCGTAGTTGATAAATTATACAGTGCAGGAATTAAAAAAGTTGCATTAGTGGTTAAACAAAAAAATGGCTAATCAAGTAGATAATAAAAAAACGAATTTATTGTCAATTGTGCTACATTGTGCGGTAATTGTGGCATTATTTATTTTTAATAAGCCAATTAGTATTTTAGAGCCATCTCGTTCTGATGGGATTGAAGTAAGCTTAGTTAGTATGCCTCCTGTTGTAGTTAATCACTCTCAAGCTAAGGCAATTAAGGCTGAGCCTAATCCGATTAAAACCTTGGAGCAAGAAGCGGATATTAATTTGAAAGATAAGAAAAAACAGCTTACCCCACCGCCTAAGCCAGAGCAAGAAACCAAAGCCGTTGATAAACCTAAGCCACCAGCCCCAGTTAAGCCAGTTGAACCACAACCAGCACTACCCGAGCCAAAGGCTAAACCAGTGGAAAAAACTAAACCTGTACTAAAAAAATCACAAGTTAATGATTTATTAGGCGATGCTTTATCAGATAATACTACTTCAATTCGTAAAGGTAAAGCTTTAGGTGGTAACCCTAATGGTACCAGTGATAGTAATAATCTGGTAGGTAATTATGCTGATTCGGTGATTAATGCAGTGCGTCCGTTTGTATTAATTCCTGATGATCTAAACGCTAAAGCTAAAGCTGTGGTTAAAGTAATTCTTAATCCTAATTTGAGTGTACGTAGTGTTACACTAACTAAATCAAGCGGTAATCCACAATATGATCAAAATATTCAAGATGCCATTTGGAAATTGCGTGTTTTTCCACCATTACCTGATGGGGCAAATTTTGTTGATTATCGTGTATTAAATTTAACTTTTAGACCTTAATCCGAGGAGTATTATTTCTATGAAAATTAAATCTACAACTGGCAAATTAAAAACGCTTAGTCAAGTTATTTGTTTACTTGGTTTTGGTATTAATTTAGCGTATGCAGATCAAAATATTGAAATTATTGGTGGTAATAGCGCAGGTAATCCAAAACTAGCTATAGTTAATTTTGCTAATGATGATGGGAGTATTAGTGATGAAATTAGTAGTGATTTTAAAATTACTGGTGAGTTTAATGTAACTAATTATACTTCAGAAGCTAGTGTTAATAAAGCTAGTCAATATATTATTACGGGTAAAGTTACTACTGATCCAGTAACTAACCAGCGTCAAATTAGTTACCAGTTAAAAAATGCCTTAACTAAAACTAATTTATTAGATCAAACAATTACATTTAGTTTGGCTAATCAACGTAAAGCGGTTCATACTCTTGATGATATAATTTATAAGCAATTAACTAACACGCCAAGTGATTTTACTTCACGAATTGCCTTAGCGGTACAGCAAAATTCTGGGCGTTACGCAATTGTGGTTGCTGATTATGATGGTTATAATCAGAAAACTTTAATCTCAATGCCACATCCAATTACGTCATTGGCTTGGGATAGTAGTGGTAAATATTTAAGCTATGTAACTTATGAAACTGGTAAACCAGTTGCTTATGTACAAAATATTCAACAAGGTAGTCGTTATAGTGTGGCTAATTTTAATGGGTCTAATTCGTCACCAACATTTTCAAATAATTCGCAACAATTAGCCGTTACTTTAAGTAAAGATTATGGATCTCATATTTATTTAGTGAGTAATCAACGTTATACTGCACTTAGTCGAGCTATTCCATTGATTAATTATGGTACTATTGATACTGAAGCAGATATTGCTTCAACTGGTAAAGTGGTATTTACTTCTGACCATGATGGTGGACCGCAAATTTTTATGACTGATTTGAATGGTTCAACACCAATACGACTTACTTCAAAACTAGGTAATTATAATACTACTGCGCGTTTCTCAAATGATGGCTCTAAAATTACTTTTATAAATCGTAATAATGGTGTATTACAAACCTATGTTTTAGATTTAGTTACCAATTCAGCATATCCTGTTAGTATGAATGCTAATCATGATATAGCACCAAGTTTTGCTCCAAATGATAAATTAATTATGTTCTCAAGTGATAATAATGTGTATATTTCTAATGTAACAGGCACTACGCAGACTAAATTAAATAATTTATCTTATCGCCAAATTATCGATCAACGTTGGGCAAAAAATTTTTAATTAGATTAAAACCAGTAATTAATATAGCAAAGGAATAATTATGTTTAAAAAAAGTATATTAGTAAGTTTAGCGAGTATTTCAATCATGGCTAGTGCTGAAACTAATGCTAGTGCACCAGTAACTAATAGTGCACCTAAAGTAGTTGTAGCTCGACAAACTAGTGATAATCAAAATACTAGCTTTGATAAGAATCCAACAGCAGATGCCACACAAAATAATAGCCCTACCGTTAATTCACGTTTATATAGTGGTGCCTTATTCCCGCAACAAAATCAGTTGACAGGACATAAAGGATCTAAGTACAATGCTAGTTCAGCTCAAGTTGATAGTAAAGCACCAACATTAGATAATAATAATACTAATGATTCACAACAATTAAATAGTCCGAATGTTAATTCTAAAGTTTATAGTGGTTCACAATTTCCTGAGCAAAATCAATTATCAGGTAAAAAACATCAACACTATTATACTAAAGAACAACGTAAACAACAGGTGAATAATCCAACTATTAATTCACGTCTATCTAGTGCAAATATGTTCCCTGAACAAGATCAATTTAATAATGATGGTAAAGTAATTAAAAAATCAGCAGCAAGTTCAGTTAAATAATTAACATCCACTCTACCATAACTGGTAGGGTGGAAATCAAAAATTAGTTGTGTTAAGCCTAGTTTAGGATAATTTGCAATGATTTAGATTATAAACTAGTTGAGCAACCAAGTGTCAATTTATCTTGAAAGTTAAAATAAAATTATGCGTAAATTTATGCTCATTTGTTTAATTGGTGCTGGGATCACTGTAAGTGGTTATTTTGCTTATAATCATTATCGAGATCACCAGTTAGCTAATCAGGTTTATCAACAATTAACTATTTTAGATCAGCAACTTAATTCTTTAAATCTTAAAGCACAGCAACTTCATCAGCAACAAAGCGATACTGATAAATTTAAACAAGCTTTAAAAAATTTACAAGCAAATAATTTAGCTAGTCAATTACCTCAATTACGTTTACAGTTAGCCAATTTAAATTACCTACCTTCAGCTCAAACGCAATTAGAAAGCATAATTAGCCAGATGAATAAACAAAATTTTGCTTCTTCTTATCATGCAATAATGTTACAAACTAAATTATTAGTTGCTTACACTAATACCAGCAACCAGCAATTTAGTCAACAAATTGAGCAGATAAATCAGCAACTTGTACAAATTAAACATCAGAGCAAACAAATTCATAGTACTAATTTACAACAATTAGAATTGGCACGTCTAAGTTTTATTAATCATAAATTAACCGAGACGCTTAATGCTTGGCATGAAACTCTGTTAAATGAAATAGTTGATGAAATTATTACCAAAGTACAGCATTCAACTAGTTCCAAGCCACTTGGCAATTAATTTAATAAAGTTATTAGCATGATGAAACGGTTATTTTTTATCTTTATTAGTTTGCTGAGTTTGCATGTATCAGCATTAAATTTAACTATTCCTGCAACTATTGAAAGTAAGGTCGCTATTTCAATTATTGGATTAGATAAGCACCAGATAATTTACCAACATTTAGCGACTAAACCAATGTTATTAGCATCAAATATGAAAATATTAACTAGTTACATGGGATTAACTAAATTAGGTACACAATTTACATGGTCAACTAAATTAGTCTATAGTGGAACAATTAACCATGGAATATTAACTGGTGATGTTTATTTAATTGGTGGAGGTGCGCCTGATTTAACCAGTGATCAAGTGCTTGAATTATTAACTAAACTTAAGGCACTCGGCGTACAGCAAGTTAAGGGTGATTTTATTTTTGATGAGAATATTTTTAATCAAGAAGTTAGTTCTAGTGAGTTACAAGCTGAACCATTGGCTAGTTATGAAGTTGATCCAAGTGGTTTAATAATAGATGGTAAATTATCCTATTTAACATTTAATTTAATTAAGCAGAAATTTAAATTGGAGTCTCAACTTACTGGTGATTATCAATTTATCAATAAAATTAAATTGGATCGTAAATCAACTGATTGCCCAAATTTAGATGAACGGGTTAAATTAAAAGTGCTTAACGCTACAACTATTGAAGTATCTGCTAATCTTCCTGCTAGTTGTAATAATAAAACCTTAGCCTTAAATTTATTAACTAATCAAGAGTATCAACAATTAGTCTTAAGTCAATTATTAGCGCAAGAAAGTATAGCGATAACTGGTAAGCTACAGTCTGGTAAAGTTAATGGCATTGATTATCAGTTAATTGGTGAAGTTAACTCAGCACCGTTAGAACACATTTTATATCAAATGAATCGCTATAGTGATAATTTATATGCGAAAACCATATTTTTATCGATTGGCGCTTACACAAGTAGCAATCAACAGACTTATCAACAAGCATTACAAGCCTATTCTAAAATATATCAACAAACTAAGTTTAAATTTGCTGAGTTGACTGTAGAAAATGGTGCTGGGCTATCGCGCCATGAGAAATTAACTGCAGAGCATATGACCCAATTACTTCAAGATCTCTATCAATTACCAGAAAGTACAGTGTTTATTAATTCATTACCTGTTGCTGGTGGTGAAGGCTCATTGCAAAAGCTATTTTTAGCTTATAAACAACGTCTATTTGCTAAATCAGGTACTTTAAATGATGTCAAAGCTTATTCAGGATATTTTAAAAATCGTCAAGGTAAGATTTATGCAATTTCATTTATCATTAATGGGATAGGTGGTAAACAACATGATTTACAATTGGAGCAGTTTTATCAATTAATTAATAGCAGTTTAAAACAGCTTGATTGACATAGAATAGCCACAAACTTTGGCAAAATTTAGCTTTGATTGGTAAAAAACTTCATCAATCAGTGAATTATGCTAAAATCAGGGCTTATTAAATTTTTGATATGGTTTAAACTATGGTTAAAAATTTGCTCAATCAGCATCTTATCGATAAATTGGCTAATTATTACGCTCAACTCAAGCAACTTGATTTACTCGAGTTTAATCGCTTTTTATTCAAGCAAATTATATTGCAACTATTTCGTACTGAAAATATTTTGCCATTTATTGTTGCTACTTGTGCTATTGGTTTTAGCATTACCCTACAAGCTTCAGAGTTTATTTTCATTCCGCA
>JBDLTW010000248.1:0-3356 GCA_039805605.1 Pseudomonadota bacterium | reverse complement strand
TGCTATGCATTATTAGAGATGATTAGAATAAATATGGGTGGAGAAGTTTAATTGCTGATTAAATATGGTTAATAATTATAATACTAAATTTTATACTAAATTATAAATTTTACCCCCATTAATTAAATTATATTCAATTTATATGGTTATGCTGGGGATATTTATCCACAACGCCGTAAAACCTCTCCCTTATGGGGGAGGATATAAGGCGTTAAACTAGCGTAGCTTGTTGCGAATAAGGCTATTTAATAAACCAGCTTGAATTTCGTAAATCAACTATAGTATAATAACTCCATCATGAAAAACAAAGCCTATAAATACAGAATATATCCTACAGCGGAACAAAAACAGCTATTAGCTCAAACATTCGGATGTGTTCGTGTGGTATGGAACAATCTACTTGATTGGTGTAATAAAGAATATTCTCTGTATAGGAATAAAATTAACTATACCAAATCTTCTGTTCATTTAACTGAACTTAAAAATCAAGAGCAATTTAGCTGGTTGAATTATGTTAGTTCAGTAGCTTTACAACAAACACTGCGTTCACAAGATGCTGTTTTTAGTAATTTCTTTGCTAAACGTGCTAATTGTATGGTCGAACTATAGCCAAAATCTCTCCTTGGTATCCAAGCAGTCAGATCTGTTCTAAGCTGTAACAGTTAGGAAAGCCTTGCATATTAGAAAGTGGACTTGTGATTGCCGTTCAACACATGACCGTGATATAAATGTAGCCATAAATATACATACCGCTGAACTAGCGGGAATTAACGCCTAGGGAGTTTCCTCTATTGGGGTTGAAGGTAGTAATACAATCAACTAGATATGGAACGTTGAACAAGAAATCCTCGCCATTTAGGGTGGGGAGGATGTCAAAAGAGGTAAATTGATGCATCCATTATTCAAATTATTACGTTATAGTAAACAATATTTTTTTGATATTAGCATAGCAAGTTTATATTCATTATTGAATAAAACTTTTGATATTTTACCCGAGGTATTAATTGGGGTAGCTGTTGATGTAATTGTGAAACGCCAAGATTCACTTTTAGCCCATATTGGTATCCATCAAGTGAAATGGCAAATCATTATTTTAGGTTTATTTACTGGGTTGACTTGGATTTTTGAGTCCTTATTTCAATATTTATATTCAATTAAATGGTGCTATTTAGCGCAGAACTTGCAACATGATATGCGTATGGAGACCTATAAGCACGTTCAATCTTTAGAGTTAGAATACTTTGAAAATAAAGCAATGGGTAATATCATGGCAATTCTTAATGATGATATTAATCAGTTAGAGCGTTTTATTAATGATGGAGTTAATCAGATTTTACAGATTATTGGCTCAACTATTTTAATCAGTATTATTTTCTTTATGATTTCTGCTAAAGTTGCGTTATTAAGTTTTTTACCTATTCCCTTGATTATTATTGGCGTATTCTTTTTTCGGCATAAATTAGCACCTAGATATTTACAAGTACGTAATAGTGCTGGTCAATTGAATGGTAAATTAAGTACGAATTTGTCTGGCTTAGCTGTAATTAAGGCTTTTACTACTGAAAATTATGAATTAGAGCAAGTAGAAAAGTATAGTTTAAATTATGCTCAAGCAAATAAACATGCCATAGTGCTTTCAGCTGCTGTAACTCCAGTAATTCGTATGGCAGTAATGTGTGGTTTTCTAGGCGCATTGATTTACGGTGGTTTATTAACTTTAGATGGGAAAATTGCGGTTGCTTCATATAGTATTTTAATCTTTTTATCGCAGCGTTTATTATGGCCATTGACGTATTTAGCTCAAGTGACAGACATGTATCAACGTTCAATGGCATCAGTAAATCGAGTTATGGATTTATTAAATGCACCAACTAGCCTGGTTAATGGAGAGCAAAGTTTACCTTTACCATGTCTTGGCAAGATTGAATTTAAGCAAGTCAATTTTGCATATTACGAGAGAGATACTTTATTTAATCAGCTCTCATTTATTATTAATCCTGGTGAAAGTGTTGCTTTTGTTGGTAGTACTGGTTCTGGGAAATCTACAATAGTTAAATTGCTATTACGTCTTTACCAATATCAATCAGGTGATATTTTATTAGATGGACAGCCAATTCAACAACTAACGCTAAATTCTTTACGCCAACAAATTGGTCTAGTAAGCCAAGAGACTTTTTTAATTGATGGTAGTATTGCCGAAAATATTGCATATGGCAGTTTTAGTTCAGAATTGGAGCAAATTAAGCAGGTAGCTAAATTAGTAGAGGCCGATGAATTTATTAATCAACTGCCACAGGGCTATGCAACTTTAGTCGGTGAACGAGGTCAAAAATTATCTGGGGGACAACGTCAACGAATTGCTTTAGCTCGAGCAATTATTAAAAATCCTGCTATTTTAGTGTTAGATGAGGCTACCTCAGCATTAGATAATCAAACTGAAGATTTAATTCAGCAAGCAATGTTAGATGTTGCTAAGGGACGAACGACAATTATGATAGCGCATCGTTTATCAACAGTAATTAATGCCGATAGAATTTATGTTTTGGAGCAAGGTGAAATTTGTGAAGTTGGTACTCATCAGCAGTTATTGGCTAGACAAGGTAAATACGCTAATTTATGGAATTTGCAATTAAGAAATAATTAACACTATCTATCATACTGTAAAACCTATACCTTAATGGTGGCATATATAGCTAACCAACATTAAAAATGTTATAAAAGAGGCATGACTTGCCGAATTAGCTAAACCAAGCACATGTCTTGGTTTAGCAAGGTAGTAATCCTCGCTATTTAAGGCGAGGGAGGGAGAATGTCAATAATTACCAAGACCATTGCCATGTTGCAGGAGATAATTTATCTGGATTATTATTAGTATCAGTTTGCTGTTGTAGATTTGGAGCTAAATAATAATCAGGTAAACCATGTTGTGGATTATTCACTATAACTTTATTGACTACACCACCATTACTTCGTTGTTCAGTAAATCGTTTATTGCGTGTAATCTGTGACTCATTAGCTAAATTGGCATTACTTTCGCTAATATTAGGTTGTTTCATATTACTAGGTTGCGGTAGAATAATTGCTGGAGAATTATTTGCATTATTAGTTAGGTTCTTAGGAGGTAAAGGTATGTTTTCATCCGCTTGTCGCCCACTACCCCACCAACTTGCACATGATACTAATAATGTACTATTGATTATTAACCACATAATGGTTTGTTGAGTTTTCATAATTATATTTCCTAGGCAATTTCTTCATGCCAATATAAACCATCACGAGCTAATAATGCAGATGAACTAGCAGGTCCCCAAGTACCTGCGGTATATTGTTTTGGTGCAACCCGTAAATTTTTCCAA
>JBDLTW010000247.1:0-6436 GCA_039805605.1 Pseudomonadota bacterium | reverse complement strand
TGGACTTCGGCTGTTTCATTAGTTGATGGTGGTTTTTATTTGCCTGTATATATGGAGTTAGGGCGTAAATATCCAGAGTTATTACGTTTTGATGCCAAAGGCAAATTTATTGAGCAAATTCGCATCACGGCAAAAAATAAAATGATACAACCAAGTGTAGTGCCAATTAATAGTACTAAAGCATGGGCATTTTTTCGTAATACTGCTAAATTAGGTCAGTCTCGTGATTTATATGCTTCAGTATCTAATAATGGTGGAGTTACATGGTCATCACCACATAAAACTAATTTAACTAATCCAGATTCATCATTAGTTGCAACTAATTTAGGTGGTGGTAATATGTTAATGGTTTATAATCAAGATGATCGAAGTAAATTAAAACTAGCTATTTCTAATGATGGTTTAACTTGGCATCCAATTTATATGCTCGAAAATCAAGTAGGTAAAGAATTTTCTTATCCAGCAATTCAGGTAAATGGTAATAAAATTGATATTATGTATACTGATGATCGTAAGAGTATTAAACATGTTAGGTTCAATCGTGAGTGGCTAAATGGGGTGATTAATCATGCTTTTAACGATTGAAATTATCCAGCAAATAATTTATTCTTTAGCAGTAGCATTATTGCTGGTGTATTTATCACGACTACCGAAACATTCATTATTTTTTAGTAGTTTATTGTTCTGTTCATTATTGTTAGCAATCAATCTAATCCCGTTATATCGTGGTAGTTCACTGGTTGAGATACTACGAGGAGCAATTGGTGATGTGAGTATTGCTAGTGGTTGTATTATGTTAGCAATCATTGCTAAACAGTTTGATTTTAGAGAAATCAAACCACGCTTATTTGCACCATTAGAAAAAAATGGTTTAATTATTGTAGGCTCATTACTTTATTTATCAACATTTAGTTTTATAAGTTTTGATATTTATGCTTTAGGTTATGTGTCGCAAAAATTATTAATAGGTGTAATTATTATTACTTTTTTACTAATTGCTTATGATCGGGTATTGGGATATATTTGGTTCTTAACGTTAGTTGCATATTACTTTCATTTGCAGGCATCAAATAATTTATGGGATTATATTTATGACCCTGTATTATGGTTAGTATTATTAATTGATGCAGCTAAGCAATTAATAACCAAAATCAGATAGCTGATTAGTAAAATAATACCCCAGTGAATTAGTACTGGGGTAAATTTTATTTATTTGTTAATGTTTGTTTAAATTTAGTTTGGTCAAGTTTACCTTCCATTCGTGCAACAATAACGGCAGCTAAGCTATTACCAATCAAGTTAGTAGTTGCACGTAATTCAGACATTATTTTATCGATACCAAGTAAAATTGCAATAGTAACCACGGGGATTTTACCATGCATTGCCGCTAGTGTTCCCGCTAAAACAATAAATCCAGAACCGCTTACTCCAGCAGCACCTTTGCTAGTTGCCATTAAAACTAAGATAACCGTAATATATTCTTGCCAAGTTAAATTAATATTAAATGCTTGACATAAAAAAGCAATTACTAAGGCTAAATAAATATTAGTTCCATCTAAATTAAAACTATATCCAGCAGGGACTACAATACCAACTACAGTTTCATCTACTCCATTTTGTTTAAGTTTGCGCATAATAGGTCCTAAAGCACTTTCACTTGAGGAGGTGGCAAACACTAAAATAATTTCATCTTTAATAAAATTTAAAAATTGTAAAATATTAAAACCAGCAAATTTGGCAATAATTCCTAGTACAACTAAAATAAAAAATATACAAGTAGCAAACATAGTTAAAACTAAGCCCAGCATATGCCAGATAACGTGAACGCCAAACTGTCCAAGCATAAAGCCCATGGCTGCAAAAGCTGCAATAGGTGAAAACCACATCACAATACTTAAAATTTTGAATAAATAATCTTGGATAGTATGAAGACGGTCTAAAACATTTTGTCGTGATTTAGCACATAAATAAAAGATTACAAAACCACTAATTATAGCAAGGAATAAAATTTGTAAAGTATTACCACTAAGAAAAGGATCCCATAAATTATTAGGAATAGCTGATAACATAATCTTGCTAAAACTAGTTGCATCTGCTTCATGAGCAGTATATTTGCTAACTAAGCTAGGGTCAATATTGCTAATTGATAAATTCATGCCCGTACCAGGGTGAAGCAAATGCCCTGAAGCTAAACCAATAATTAACGCAATTGTTGAGGCAATTTCAAAATATAGAAATGATTTGGCGCCAATACTACCTAATTGTTTGAGATTCCCCATGCCGATTACACCGCTAATAACAGTACAAAAAACAATTGGACCAACTAATAGCTTTATTACATGAATGAAGTTATCAATGATTGGTTTACCTTGCTTAGCTAAATTTGGTTCAACAATCCCAAAGATAATTCCTGCACACATCATAACTAAAACTAAAAACCATAAGCTTAAAAACCAGGGTAATTTTTTATTGGTGGTTGACATAATGTTTCACTTTCTTACTTAAGTAGTATATTGATTAATTCCAATAGTTGCACTTATAATGCGGCTTTGTTTACGCGAGATTAGCAGGTTTTTATTAGCCTCTTCATTTGCACGTGAGTTTTGTTTATGCCACAAGTGATAAACTGGAGCGGCAAATCTCCCATCTTTAATTCTAACACCGAAGTGTAATAATCTAATTAAAAAATCAGCATCTTCATGTCCCCAACCTATAAAACTTTCATCAAATCCATTTATTGCATAAAAATCACTACGCCACACAGCCATATTGCATCCTTTGGGGCGTTTCCAATTTAATTGATTATTTTTTCTCCATGAAGCACTTGGTGGCAATCTTAATGCAGGTAAACATTTATTCATATTTCCATATATTCGATTAACTAAATTAGAGACTATGCTAATCTTGACTATATCTAAAGATTTATTGTAAATTATTTTTTTAGAAAAATTTTCACTGAGCAACACTCGATTACCACCAACAAAAAAATTATTTTCTGCTAAGTAAAATTGTTGTAGAATAAAATCTTTCGATACAATGCAATCACCATCAATAAAAATTAAGTATTCACCATTAGAATTTGCTACAGCCAAATTGCGAATCTTGGATAATCGGAAACCATCATCCTCATGCCAGATATGCTTTAAAATAAATGGGTAATCTGCTGAGTATTTCTGAATTAGTAATTTTGTTGTCTCGGTAGATCCATCATCAGCAATTATAATTTCAACATCATACTGAGTTAATTGTTTAGGCAATATTTGTTCTGCAATGCTTAATAACGTTAGTTCTAGAGCATCCGGGCGGTTATAAGTTGAAATAATTAAACTAATTTGCATTTTTATTCCTTAGCTGTGCCAAAATAAAAAAACTTACTTGGACTAATAATTTTTTTATATTTCTAGTCTGCAAATATAATTCTCGATAAACTTTACCAGCTAGTGTAAAGTACTTTTTTTTGTGTCTATTACCTAGTTGAGATGGAATACTAATATCATGTAGTACAGGGTAGTTTTTACAGCCAACAACATTTAGTTTATGTAGTGCATAATCACCAATAAAATCATCTACGGGGACTTGTATTAAGGTAGATTTTTCTAATAATCTTTTGGCACTTCGAGGATTAACTAAATAGCATTGAGTACCCATTGGATCCCGCCAATACTTAACTAGATGTATTTCGTTATAGATTGCCCACAAATAATGTTTGCGTAGAAAAATCCCACTCATTCTTAGTATGTCATAATTAGTATAAGTCTCTAATTTGTTTAATATTTCCCCAAAATTAGGCGATAGCGTTACATCATCTTCCATAATACATAGCGTTTGATTTAATTCTACTGCAATCTTCCATAATTCTTGATGAGACCTAAAACATCCTATTTCACCAGCTGTCATTTGTCTACCAAATAATCTCTCTCTAAATAGATAGTCGTAATTTTTATTGCTTTGAATATTCTGATCTCCACGTAGTGCATTAAAAAACTCGAAATCTAAATTTAACTGATTTAATTGATTGAAAATATGTTGTCTACGTTCTAGAGCTGTTTCTAGTGAAATAACAAAAATTTTAATCATGATATGCTTTCATTGCTTTGAGTTTATTAATGATAGTATCAAGTATTAAACTATCATCAATATTATTTACTGTATATTGATCAAATAACGCTTCTAAGTTACTGCGATATGGTAGTCGATACTGTGGCTCAAAATAACCAAATAATGCAACCCCATGTAATTGATATGCTGATGCTATATGCATTAATCCACCATCACAACCAACAAAGAATTTAGCTTGGCTAATTAGTTTACTTGTATCTTGTAAGCTTAATTTACCAACCATATTGGTAACCTTGTTTGTAAATTGATCAACTAATTTATTAGCCATTTCTAAACCATTATGACTACCAATAAGTATAATATTAAAGTTTAGTTGAAGATACAATAATTTATTAATTAAGCTATTCCAATTCAAATAAACTCGTCTTAATTTATCCTCTCCACCAATAGCTATAAGTAAACTATTATTAGGAGATTGATTTATTGATTTAGTTAAATATGGTTGTGCCATATCATCTAATTGCTGTTGTGAATAAATATTTCCCAAAATTGCATTAATTCGATGATAACTAAATAAAATCCAGTTAAACTCTATTCCATCAAAATGCCCTCTAAAGTGACAAAATGGAATATTTTCAAAATATTGTTTTTTTATGTTTAATGAGATATTTTTAACAGAGTCTAATATAATTAAATCATAATGAGACTTTATTTGTTTAGGATCGTTATATACGGTATTAATAATATCATCATCAATAAATAATTCAGCTACATTTTTATCAACTAGAATATCAATGTTATATTTATGTTTGAGTAAACTTCTAGCACTTAAAGCCATTATTGCATCACCAATATTTTTTATCGATGGTAATAGCCATAGAATTTTTTTTGTATTTTTCGGTATAATATTTAATTCTCTACTTTTTTGACCGCTAAAGTAGAGATATACTTCTCTACGAGACAATCTCCAGTACTCGGTAAGTTTTTGGGGAATTGATTCCTGCTCTAATTGATTTTTAAAATTAGTCGGTATTATTGTATTAAATTCAGGAGTATAACGCTTTCTAAACATATTTATTAAATCCTTATCCCTATCTAGTGCATAAATAAAAATTTTTAAAGGAGCTACAGTTAAATAATAAAATTTGTTGGTTTACTTGTTGTAAATTAAATGGGTATAGATTACCATATTTGGTTAAGATCATTAAACAATCATGTTGTTTAGAGAAGTAATATCCGCTGTTGTCAAATGTAGTTGTTGCAAAACCACTTGCTAAGATCATTGGATATAAATTAGATTGTGGGCATAATTTTTGAGATTTTAATTGATTTTGATGTAAATAATTTTCTAAATAAGTATAATTTATAAAAACTTTATAATCAAAATACCAGAAATTTTGCCAACCAGTGCCCCATAATGGAAAGATAACTAAGGCAATTAAAAATAATGCTTTGATTCTGGAAGCATACTTATTTAAATCAGACATGATTTTAATGATTCCAATAAAAGCAATTAAGTTTAGTGTTATTGCATAGTAACTTTTATAAGAGTGTATAGTTGGATTATTGCTAGTTGCAAACATGAGAATTATTAATATACTTGCTAATAAAACTTCTGGGACAAAGAATGGTAATAACAATAATGGCAAATACAAGCGATAAATCCCAGATTTACTATCAAACAATTGTTTAATAATATCTAAGGGGTGAGTTAATAAATTTATAAAAATTTCTGATTTATTGCTTCCCCACTGTGACCAGTAATTAAGTGTAGTTGGCTCTAGCATATGGCTTTTATGTACAAAATATGGCTGAATAATCTTAAGATTTAAATACATACACATTAATGCAAATAATATAGTTATTATTGCATATTTATATGATTTAGAATAAAGTAAAAATCCTCCAAATCCTAATATATATAATGTAGCATCTTCTTTTACGCTTAAGGATAAAATAATAGCAATGGTATAATAAAATAATTTTTGCTGAAGATAAAATAAATATACTAAGGAGAAGAATAATGGCAAAAAAGTTTCTGGCATAAAATTATTATCCAATCCATTCATTGGTGATAACAAAAAAGTTAGTATAATAATAAAACAGTAAAAATTATTTAATTGATAAAATTGACAAATAAACCAAATTACTACTGCTGTTAGCCAAATAACTATTGCTATAATAGTCTGTAAAGTAGCTGCCGAGTGAAATGTGTTATAAATAGGCGCAATTAGGAATAATATATAATTTTGATGTGTTCCAAAATGATAGAAACCAACCACTGAGGAATATCCAAAATTATGATTTATTATTCCCTCTAAAATACTTTGAAAGATTCCAAAATCATAAGCATTTAATTGGAAAGCATAGTATTTAG
>JBDLTW010000246.1:0-3198 GCA_039805605.1 Pseudomonadota bacterium | reverse complement strand
CATTTTATTTTCCCATATTTAATGTGTGAACTAATCTGCAAAATTAAATAATAATATCATTGTTTTAATGTAAAATTAGGTTTTTATTATACAAATGATATCATTTTAATATCAAAATATTTAGAGTGAATCACTATTTTATACACTTTATTGTATATTTAATCTCTAATAAGATATAATATTTTATTATCCATTTTTCTTTAAAAACTATGAAAGTTGCTGTAATTAATTTTTCAGGTAATGTTGGTAAGAGTACTATTTCTGCTCATTTACTACACCCGTACATGGGAAATTGTCCTATTTTCTCGGTTGAATCATTAAATACAGATACAGCATCTGACGGAATGGAAGTGGAAAGAATTCGAGGGAAAAAATTTGGTGATTTACAAGAGCAATTATTAGTATTAGATACTGCAATTATTGATATTGGTGCATCAAATGTTGATGATTTTTTGAAAATGATGGCAAAGTATCATGGTTCACATGAAGATTTTGATTGTTTTTTGATTCCTGTAGTTAAAGAAAAAAAACAGCAAGCAGATACAATAAATACAATTCGTTCATTAGCGAGCATGGGAATACCAGCTAAGAAAATAAAATTAGTGTTTAATAAGCTTGAAGCTGATGATGTAGTTGAAGAAGAATTTAGTGCAATTTTTGGTTTACATCATTTAGAAAAAAGCTTTACATTAATTCCTCAAGCTGTAATTTATTACAATGAAGTATTTGAGAAAGTAAAAATAATTGGTAAATCAATTTCTGCAATTTTGGCAGATTCGGTAAATTACAGACAGAAATTACGAGAAACAGAGGATATGCAAGAAAAAGAGCATTGTGTAAAAATGATAGCGGTTAAACGTTTGGCAATATCTGCACAGCATAATTTAAATGATGTATTTGCCTTATTATTCAAAGGTCATAAATAATGGAACGTAATACAAAAGAGGCTTTAATTGCTCAATTGTTAGGCGAGATAGATGGTATATTACATAAATTAGATAAAACAAGTAAACATCTTATTACACAACAAAAAGAATTAAGCTATTTATTGATAAAGCTACATGAAGATATTCTAGCTAAAAAATCATTGCAAGAACAGCAAAATTGGCGTTATTACTTGGCTTGGGCGTTTGGAATTATTACTATAAATTTATTTTTCACATGGTTAATTGTTTATTTAACTAAATAATTGTAGTTATTTCAAATAATAATGAACTTTTGTTTTTGATAAAGCACTAAAAAAGCGTAAACCAAATAAATTAAGGAGAATAATATGCCAGATGGAGTACTACCGGCCGCTGCCACAACAAATGCAACATCTTTAGCTATGTTAGCTTTACAAACTGCAGAAACTGTTAAAGATATGGCAACAGATACAATGGCTACAATTCTGAACCAAGATACGGCACAGAATCAGGCACAACAACAAGTTGAAGTTGCTATCAATAAAAAATATACAGAGATGATAACAACGGCTGTATAAAGTTTATGAATATCATGCTGTATTTAGTGTACAGTATGCATTTACCACACAAAAGTACCCTATGGGTACTTTTTTTATATATACTATTCTTATGTGATGTATATTTCTTTTGGCTACTTAATTATATTTAGCTAACAAATTGTTTAATAGGTTTAATAATTAAATATCTATAGGTTCAAATATGTCTTTAGTAAACAAGCTTACTCAGCTTGCAAATGCCGCATCTAAAAAGATGGAAATTGTTGCAGCATTTTTAGTTGTAGCAATTGTGTTTATGATGATTCTACCATTACCTATACTTTTGGTAGATATTTTAATTGCTATTAATATTTCGCTTTCGTGTATTTTAGTTATTATATCTTTATACCTTGCTGGTCCTTTAGCTTTTTCTACATTCCCTGCTGTATTACTTTTAACAACACTATTTAGGTTGGCGTTATCAGTTTCTACAACACGTTTGATTTTATTAAATGGTGATGCTGGACATATTGTGGAGGCATTTGGTAATTTCGTAGTAGGTGGTAATTTAGTTGTAGGTTTGGTGATTTTCTTAATTTTAACTATCGTACAGTTCCTAGTAATTACTAAGGGTTCAGAGCGTGTGGCGGAGGTATCAGCACGTTTTACTTTAGATGCAATGCCTGGTAAACAAATGTCAATTGACAATGATTTACGCTCAAATGTAATTAATGGCGATGAAGCACGTAAAAGACGTAATGATTTAGCTAAAGAAAGTCAGTTATTTGGTGCCATGGATGGTGCCATGAAATTCGTAAAAGGCGATTCAATTGCAGGTTTAATAATTGTAGCCGTTAACTTGCTTGGTGGTGTTACTATTGGTGTACTCCAAAAAGGTTTACCAGCTAGTGAAGCATTAAAAAAGTATGCTATTTTAACTATTGGTGATGGATTAATTGCACAAATTCCTGCAATTCTAATTTCATTATGTGCGGGTATGATTATTACTCGTGTATCTAATAGCTCTTCAGGTGGTGTTTCTTCTGAAACCAATGTTGGTAAAGAGATTTTAGAACAAGTATTTGGTCAGCCGCGCTCTTTATACATAGCCGCAGCTACTATGTTAATGTTTGCTGCAATTCCTGGTATGCCTTGGATGGTATTTATTGCATTATCTGTAATTACTTGTGCTATTGCTTACTTTTCAGATAGGATAAAGAATTCAAGTGCAGTAGATACTGCTCCTGTACAAATACAGCAAGCTAAAACTCAACAAAAAGATGAGCATGGTCAAGTTGTTGATGTAGTAAAAGATGCTAAAACATTTGTGCCAATTCGTGAGTATGTTCTTGCTTTTGGTGTGGGTTGGTCAAGACCACCACCAGCACACCCTGATGTAATTGAATTAGTAAATAATATTCGTACTGCAAAAAATCAGTTAGTACAAGATTTTGGTTTTTTAATGCCAAAATTACATATCGACTTTAGCCCAAATGTACCTGATAATAAATATGTATTTCAGATTTATGAAGTGCCAATTCTGCACGGAACAATGCATTTAGGTAAATCAATTTGTTTAAATAATGCTGCTGTTTTAGAGGCATTAAATATACCTTTTGAAACAGTGGATAATGAGCCAATTGGTACAACTCAATTATGGGTAGAGAATAAATATGTACCAAATTTGATGCAATCAGGTGTTAAAGTTAAATCATTTGAGGCAGTAATTACGTTAAGATTACTTGAGCATTTTTTAC
>JBDLTW010000245.1:0-25678 GCA_039805605.1 Pseudomonadota bacterium | reverse complement strand
TTAACTGCATCTATTGAAAGAAATAATCAAGAAAATCAAAAACTTTCAGAGCTTCGTGATTGGCTGTTACCAATGCTTATGAATGGTCAGATATCAATTAATTAAATTTTTATTGGTTGCTTTTGGTGACCATAGAAAACCTAATAAAATTAAGCTAATTAGACTGATAATTAAATAATTGCCATAATGTTGATATGGTGTTGTGCCAATTTTACCTTGCACATAGTCAACTAGTACACCTTGACTAAATGGGGATAGTTGTGATTGGATATGACCATTATCTTGAATAATTGCAGTAGCACCTGTATTGGTATCTTGAATAAAATAACGTTGGTTTTCTAAGGCTCTGGCTTGAGATAGTTCTAGATGTTGATAAGGTGCTATGGTGTTTCCAAACCATACCATATCGCTTATATTTGCCATAATAGTTGATTGACTTGCGTCTTTAATTAATTCACTGGCAAAACCATTTTCGTAACAAATATTAAAAGCAAATTTTTGTTGAGCTAGTACTAATAACGGTTGCTTAGCTTTACCTGAACTAAAGCCAACCATTGGTAAATCAAATAAGTTATATAAGCCACCTAACCAATTAGCTAGTGGAGTATATTCACCAAATGGAACTAAATGTTTTTTAGCATAATAAGGATGACCTTCTTTAGTTAATACCACAGCTGCACTAGCATAACTACCTTGTTGATCGATAATGCGTGGCATACCAACTACTAATTCAGCTTTATTCATCTTGGCTAAACTAACAATATCTTTAATATAATATAATGGTAAATCGCTTTCAAATAATGGAAAAGCAGTCTCGGGTAACACTACTACTTCAGCTTTAGTTTTGGCAATGGTGTTAGCGTATTCTGTTAAATTCTTAACAAATTGCGTTTTATCCCATTTAGCTGCTTGATCAATATTTTGTTGAATTAAACCAACCTTGATTGGTGATCCATAATTTTCGGTATACTGAATAGAATTAGTTAAATAACTAACTAAAATAATTATGGCAAAATAAATAATCGATCCTTGTTGTGCCATACTTAAATGAGGTTTGTTGCCTAGTAAATTATTACGCTTAATTAACACTAAATATAAGAAACCACTAATGCTTAAACTTATCCATGAAACTCCATATACGCCTAAGATTGGAAAAATTCCTTTGAATAATGAATTATTAACCTGAGTGTAGGCAATATCACACCATGGGAAGCCTGTAAAAATCCATCCTCTTAACCACTCCATTATCACCCAACAAGATGGAAATAGAATTAAATAATTTAATTCATGCGATTGTGTTTTTAATCGCTGAAATAGCATCACGCTAAATATGATAAATATTGCCATGATTAATGAAAAAGCTAATTGTGCTAAAATGGCCACTATTAAACCAGTTTTAATGATAATATCAAGTGAATAAAAAATCCAATATAATTGTGCTGTAAAATAACCTAGGGCATAAATTAGACAACCACAATAGCGAGATTTAGTTGTTACGCTATGACTATGTTCTAGCCACCAGAATAAGCTTAATAAACTAATTAAAATGCAAATGCTGTGTTGGAATGGGGCAAATGCTAAGACACTTAATAATCCACCGATAAATAAAATGGCAAAATTGATTATCATATAATTTACTTATTTTTAAGATTAATGGTTAATAAATTTATTTTACGGCTATCTGCTTGAATAATTTCAATTGTGCAGTCGTGTAAGTTAATAACTTCACCAACATTAGGAATTCTACCTAGGTATTTACTAATATAGCCACCAACACTTTCTACTTTACTATCTTGCCAATTTAATTTGGTTAACTGATTAAATTGTTCTAAACCACAAAATCCTTTAACTCGGAAACCATTAGTGTTTAGTTCTACAATTACATGTTCATCATAACCGATGCTGTCATATTCATCATCAATTTCTCCAACAATTTGCTCAACGATCATCTCTAAAGTAATAATTCCTACTACATTAGTAAATTCATCAACCACAATAGCTAAATGAGAATGTTTAATGCGCATTTCATAAAGTAAAGCACCCAATGGCTTGAGTTCAGGAACAAATAAAGCAGGGCGTAATAATGCTTGTAAATCAAATTGTTTAGGTTGTAATAAGTGTGGAATAATATCTTTACTATGGAAAACACCTAAGATATCATTAATTCCATCGCCAATTACAGGAAATCGTGAATGACCTGTTTGGCTAATTAGTTGACTAATTTCATAAATTGAACTAGTTGATTTAATTACATCGACTTCATGACGAGGTAGAACAATATCTTTAACGCGCATATCCCCAAATTGAAGTAGGGCTTCGATTAGGGGTAAACTTTCACTCTCAAAAATATGAGTTTTGGCAGCTTCATGTAAAATAGTTAATAATTGTTGACGCGTATTAATTGGTGCCTGAAATAGCTGTTGAATTTGATTGAATAATTTCATAAATTTTTATTGATAGGGATTATTAATAGCAAAGTTATTTAAAATTTGCCGTTCTAAATTTTCCATCTGTATAGCTTCTTGATCATCTTGGTGATCATAGCCTTGCAAATGTAGTAAACCATGTACAATCATATGTGCATAATGTGCTTGAATAGTTTTATTTTGTTCATTTGCTTCTTTAACAATTACGTCATCACATAAAATTAGTTCACCGCTAAGAAAATTAAACTGCTCACGAGAAGCTGCATATTCTAATGAAATAACATTGGTTGGCTTATTTTGTTGACGATATTCTAGATTTAATTGCTGGGAGGTTTGGCTGTCAACTATAGAAATACTTAACATTACCTGAGCATATTTATGTTGTAAACTTTTGCGAATTAATTTATCAATCAACGCACGTTTTGGCTGATAATCTTGTACTTTATCACGGATAAAACTGAATTTAAGCATAGTGAATGAAATTTGGAAAAGAAATTAGGAAGAAGATGGTGCCGCGAGCCGGAATCGAACCGGCACGGGAATCACTTCCCGAGGGATTTTAAGTCCCTTGCGTCTACCTGTTCCGCCACCGCGGCATTGTTTGTGCTACGTATTTGGCACCATCTTGTTTTTTGTGGAGGCGGGGGTCGGAATCGAACCGGCGTCCACGGCTTTGCAGGCCGCTGCATAACCACTCTGCTACCCCGCCACACTAGGCAATCTACGTGGAGCGGGAAACGAGACTCGAACTCGCGACCCCAACCTTGGCAAGGTTGTGCTCTACCAACTGAGCTATTCCCGCAGAGCGTTTTGCGCTGTGCTGTTTTCGTCGAGGAGGTTATTATTACATAATTTAAAATACTTTGTCAAAATTTTTTAGTGAAATTTTTTAAATAATTTAATGAAAAAACCATAACTAATTATTTTAATTATGGTTTTTAAGTTAAAAAAATATACTATTTTTTATTAGTTTTTGATAAATTTTAGCATTTTATGTTGATTGCATCACCTAATTCATAACTACCTTGATCGTTTATGGTTAATTCTTTAGCTAAATCATTCAGATTAGTAAAAATTATTGGCGTAATTAGTGATGGAACTTTAGGCGCAATAGTTTCAGGGGTAAAGCGAATTAATGGTGTACCTTGAATTACTTGTTCGCCTTCTTTAACCAAACGTTCAAAACCATGACCACCTAGATTTACTGTGTCAATACCAATATGTAATAAAATTTCAACACCATCATTACGTGTAATAATACAAGCATGGTTGGTTTTAAATAGCATGGTTACTTTACCCACAACTGGAGAAACTAATAAATTACCTGTTGGACGAATAGCAAATCCATCACCCATGATTTTTTGTGAAAATACTTCATCAGGAACTTCACTAAGAGGAATAATTTCACCAGCTAGAGGCATAACAAACTCGCTAGTTAGATTAGATTTAATTGATGGTTGAGGTGATTTATCTTCGCTTTTAGGCTCAATATTAGAAGTACTGCTCTCAAAAGTAGTCGTGTTATTAGTTATTGGCGGCTTAGCTTGACTAATGGTTACTTTTCCATCACGAATTTCAGCCATTTTAGTTTTGATAATTTCAGCACGAGTTCCATAAACAGCCTGTACACTATTACCAACTTCTAATACTCCAGCAGCTCCTAATTGTTTAAGTTGAGCTTTATTTACTTTAGTTTTATCTTTTACTTCAATCCTTAAGCGTGACATACAGGCATTTAAAGTAGCAATATTTTCAATACCTCCAAAGGCAGTTAAGACTTGATATGCATGTTGATAACCGTCACTATCTGGTACCACGCTATCATTTTGATTATTCTCGGTGCTCTGTTCTTTTTCTCGACCAGGTGTGGCTAAATCAAATTTACGGATAATAAATCTAAAACCAAAATAGTATAAAGGCATAAAAACACCCATACCAATGATAATTACCCACCACCATGGTGTACGGTTAGGTAATAAACCGAATAAAATAAAATCAATAAATCCACCCGAGAAAGTCATACCAATATGTACACCTAATAGCTGCATGATCATAAATGATAATCCAGCAAATATTGCATGTACTGCAAATAACATTGGTGCAACAAATAAGAATGAAAATTCAATTGGCTCCGTGATACCAGTTAGAAATGCGGTTAATGCAGCTGAAAACATTAATGCGCCAACTACTTTTCGTTTTTCAGGAGCCGCTTCTTTATACATTGCATAAGCAGCTGCTGGTAGACCAAACATCATGAAAGGAAATTTACCTGTCATAAATGTTCCAGCAGTAAATGGTACACCATCTTTTAATTGGGCAAAGAAAATTGCTTGATCACCATGGACAATTTGACCTGATTTTGACACATAATCACCAAATTGATACCAAAATGGATTATAGAAAATATGATGTAAACCAAAAGGAATTAAAGAACGCTCAATTACACCAAAAATAAATGCTGATAAAGTTAAATTAGCATCAATCATTGAGCTAGAGAACCATTGTAAAAAATTACCAATATGTGGCCAAATTACGCACAATAGTAAACCTATAATAATTGCTACTACTGCTGTCATAATTGGTACAAAGCGTTTACCTGCAAAAAAAGCTAAATAAGGTGGTAATTCAATGTCATAATACTTTTTATAAATCTTAGCGGCTAAAATACCCATGATAATACCACCAAATACCCCCATTTGTAATGTTGGAATTCCTAGTACTATGGCTAATTTTGGATCTGGGTGCTGTAATTGACTAATAACATCAGGAACGTGACTAGCTAAGCCAACTACCACATTCATAATTAAAAAACCAACTAAGGCAGCTAAGGCGGCTACTCCTTCACCGCCAGATAAGCCAACGGCTACACCAACGCAAAATAAAATTGGTAAATTAGCAAATACAATACCACCAGATTGCTCCATATAATGCGCTAATGCTTGAAGCCATGATGCATCTAGAAATGGTAAATAATGAATTAATGCAGGATTTTGTAATGCATTACCAATAGCTAATAAAATACCAGCCGCAGGAAGTAAGGCAACAGGTAACATTAACGACTGTCCCACTTGTTGTAAAACAGCAAAAAATTTTTTCATGATAGACCCTAACAAAAATACAAAATAAAAAAATTCTCTTAATTGAGAACATAATTATAGCATATTAGATTATTTAATACCTTGTAAAACCTCATCTTTCATGGGGAGAATGTTAACCATTTTTGCTACCACGGCATCAATACTGCAATGATTTAGAATACACTTGTTTCAGAAAAGATGTACTTTGCAGCTTCATGCGGTGGTGCTCCAATTTATATTATTTTTCCTAAAATAAGTTAAAATATGCTATACTGATAGCATTTACCAAAATTTAATATGACATAAAGGAATTATTGTGACTATTCTTAATTTACAGAATGAGCTTGTGGTTTTAGAATGTAGTGGTGAAGACAGTGCTAATTATTTGCAAGGTCAATTAACCAATGATATCAAAAGTTTGGCGATAGCTAAATATTTTCAAATTGCGGCACACTTAAATAATAAAGGTCGTTGTTTGGCGAATTTTATTATTTTACGTCCTTCTGAGCAGATTTATTATTTAATTACCAGTAAAGATCTAGCAGAAAAAATAGTTGCAAGGTTAAAAATGTTTATTTTACGCAGTAAAGTTAGTTTGCAGATTTGCCAAAAATTTATCTATTTAAGTAAAAAGCCAATTAATCATGATAGTTATTTATTCCAAGGGTCTTATTTCTTAACTGTTAGTGATGATAATTGCGATAACAATGCTGAAATTAATGCTAATTTATGGCATAATTTTTTGGTTGAGCAACAATTACCTTTAATCTATATGTCAACTCAAGAACAGATTATTCCACAACAGATTAATTTAGACCTTATGGATGCGATTAATTTTAAAAAAGGTTGTTATACAGGTCAAGAGATTGTTGCTCGTACTCATTATTTAGGTAAAGTAAAACGTCGTTTGATTAAATTTGTGAGTCAAATGGAACCAGTTATTGGTGAAACCTTAGTAAGTCCAATAATGGACAATCAAGAAATTGGTTTAATTGTTGATTTTTATTATGAAAATAATCAATATATTGGTTTGGCTAGTTTACAATTAGATTGTTTAGAAAATGTCTATTTATCTAGTGATCAACAACAGTTAAACCGTTTAAATTGTATTAGCTTGACCTTAGTATAATAAAAACTATTAGTAATATTTAGCTAATCTCCCCTTTGTGGGAGATTAATTTCATCAAAGGAAACAAATGTGGCTAAATTGTATTTTCGTTATTCAGCAATGGATGCTGGCAAAACTTTAGATTTATTAAAAGTGGCATATAATTATGCTGATCGTGGTCAACAAACACTAGTAGTTACTTCGGCCATAGATCGCCGTGCAGGAGATAATAAAGTAAAATCACGAATTGGGTTTGATAAAGAAGCTATTTCTACGACTACCGAAGATGATTTATTAGAGTTAATTAGGCATCATCAGCAACAACAATCGATTGCTTGTGTTTTAGTTGATGAAATTCATTTTTTTAGTTGTGAACAAATTGAACAGTTATCTGATGTAGTTGATTATCTCAATATTCCAGTTATTTGCTATGGTTTACGCTCTGATTATCGAGGTCAACCGTTCCCAGCTGCGGCTAAACTATTAGCTATTGCCGATACTTTAGAAGAAGTGAAGACTATTTGCCATTGTGGTAAAAAAGCAAATTTTAATATGCTAATTCGTAATGGAATTGCAATTAAACAAGGTAGTCCAGTGGTGGTTGATGATGAAAAACTTAAGCAAATTGATACTCGTTATGTTTCGGTTTGTCGTTATCATTGGAAATTAGGGAAATGGTTTTAATTTATATATTTTAGGATAAAAAAATGCTACGCAATTAAACTCGTAGCATTTTTTAATTTTAGCTAAATTGGTTTAGCGACCACGTTTAGGTAACATTTGCGATCTGATTTTCTTGTAATGACGCTTAACCGCAGCTGCCATTTTACGTTTACGTTCTGTTGTTGGTTTTTCATAGCACTCACGTGAGCGTAATTCAGTTAATGTACCAGCTTTTTCAACTGCTTTTTTAAAACGACGTAACGCAACTTCAAAATATTCAGTATCACGAACTTTAATTTCAGGCATAATAATTTCCTTAGAGGATTGAATTTAAATTAATTAAATCAATAGTATTTAAATAGTTATAATAGTCAAAATTATTAATGTATATTGACTATTTGAATAATTGTATATAAAATGATATTTTGCTTGTATATTTTGTAATTTGTAAAATTTTATAAATTTAATTATAAAATAATGATAAAAATATCACCTCCTTAAGGTGAAAAATTAATTAAGTCAAGTATTTTAGCGTATTATTTGCTCTTAAGTCAAGTAATTGATATTTTAAAATTTAGCTAAGTAGTATAATTATTTACTAATAACACGATTTTTAACGAGACATGCACTAATTATTATGCCGATGATCATTAAAGCAAAACCACCAAATACTTTAAATTTTACCCATACATATTCGGTACAATAAAACGCAATTACTAAGTTCAGAATTCCCATTAGGATAAATAAACCACACCAAATTAAGTTTAATTGTTTCCACGATGTTTCAGGTAGTGTAATTTGTTCTTGTAGTAAAGATTTTATACCATTTTTACCAAGTTTATCAGCAATCAATAATGAAATAGCAAAAATCCAATATAATAAAGTTGGTTTTAGCATAACAAAAGTTTTATTATGTAAGATAATGGTTAGTCCACCAAAAACAGTGATTAAAATGGTGCTGATCCAAGTATTTTTACCAACTTTTTTATAGCATAATTGATACAATCCAACTTGGAGCCAACTAGCAATAATACAAACTAAAGTTGCAGTAAAAATATTTTTGCTAAAGTAATAAACGGCAAAAAAACCGATTAAAGGAAACATTTCAAGTAAGATATTATTCTGCATATTAATCCTAAAATAAAAATTAAAATTATGGTTAATTCCTCAATTATACTTTAATTTAACTAGTTATGGGTAAATTTTGATTATCTTAATCTTCAATCCGTGTTAAAATTACGTCTTAATTTTATTTTAGTTAACCAAAGGCGGTAGAATGAATAAATTAATTATTGCTAATTGGAAAATGAATGGGGAATTATCTAAGATTAATGCCGATCTTAGTTATTATGCTCATCTACCAGCAACAAATAAAGCCAATGTGGTGTTAGCATTACCTTACTTGTATATTGTATGGGCTAAACAAAAATTATTAGTAAATTCTAATATTAAAATTGCAGCTCAAGATTTAAGCCATTATCTTAACTGTGGTGCTTATACAGGAAAAATTAATGGTTCGATGTTAAAAGATGCTGGAGTTGATTATGTTATTATTGGTCACTCTGAGCGTAGAACATTAATGGGAGAAAATGGGACGATTTTAATTCATAAAATTAAGAATGCTGTTGATAGCCAATTAATTCCAATTTTGTGTGTTGGTGAACCATTGAGCGCTCGTAATGACGGAAGTTATTTGCAGTTTATTGAATTACAATTATCTGGGCTAGAAGATGTGAGCAATTTGAGTGAAATTATTATTGCATATGAACCATGCTGGTCAATTGGCACTGGGAATATTCCAAGTTTAGAACAGATTGAAGAGGTTATGGTTTTTCTTAGTCGCTATATGCAAAAACACTTCTCTTGTGTTAAAATAACTCTTTTATATGGTGGAAGTGTGACTAGTCAGAATGCTAATGAGATCTTAGCTCTTTCAGATTTGGGTGGAGTATTAGTTGGCGGAGCTTCGCTTAAGGTCGCAGACTTTACTGCAATTTGTGAGCAAATTTAGTCACTATATTTTGAATTGAAACAATTTTTTAATTTGTGGGTTGTATGGAAATTTTAAGTACTTTTTTATGGATAGTTATGATTATTGCAGCTATTGCAATTATTGTGCTGGTATTATTGCAACAAGGTAAAGGTGCGGATGCTGGAGCTACATTTGGCTCAGGTGGGTCTGCTTCATTATTTGGTGCTAGTGGTTCGGCAAATTTTTTAAGTCGCTCAACTGCTATTTGTGCTGTTGTATTTTTTGCTACTACCTTAGCCTTAGTCGTTACCAATGGTAAAGGAAAAGTTGGTGATTTAGGTGTAATGGCAAATATGAATAGTATGAATGGCAAAGTAGTTGCTAGTCAAGCTAATGCAACTAATTCATCAGTAAAACAAGAATCAGGAAATCAAATTCCTGAATAATTTGTAATAAGCCGATGTGGTGAAATTGGTATACACGCTATCTTGAGGTGGTAGTGGCCGTAGGCTGTGTGGGTTCGAGTCCCATCGTCGGCACCAGTTCTTGTGAATTTAATCAAAAAGGAATGGTTATGGTTGGAAGTTTTTATTTTCCGATTTTGTTTTTTATCTTATTAGCCTGTCTTATGGGATCAGCGATGATGATCGCAGGAAGATTACTCGGGCGACATAAACCATATGTACAAAAGAATTCGCCGTATGAATGTGGTTTTGAAGCTTTTGAAGATGCACGGGTTAAATTTGATGTTCGTTATTATTTAATCGCAATTTTATTTATTTTATTTGATTTGGAAATTGCGTTTTTACTTCCTTGGGCTTTAGTGTTTAAAGCTTTGGGAATGTATGGTTTTATTCTAATGTCAGTATTTTTAACCATCTTAATTGCTGGTTTTGTTTATGTATGGAAAAAAGGAGCCTTAGAGTGGGAATAGAAGGTGTTCTAAAACAGGGGTTTGTAACTACTACCGCTGATAAACTAATCAATTGGGCTCGGACAGGTTCATTATGGCCAATGACTTTTGGATTAGCCTGTTGTGCAGTTGAAATGATGCATATTGGGGCCGCTCGTTACGATTTAGATCGCTTTGGGGCGGTTTTTCGTCCGTCTCCACGTCAATCAGATGTTATGATTGTTGCAGGTACCTTATGTAATAAAATGGCACCAGCATTACGTAAAGTTTATGATCAAATGCCAGAACCACGTTGGGTAATTTCAATGGGTTCATGTGCTAATGGTGGTGGATATTATCATTATTCTTATTCAGTTGTGCGCGGTTGTGATCGAATTGTTCCCGTTGATATTTATGTGCCAGGATGCCCACCAGCAGCCGAGGCATTGTTATATAGTATCATTCAACTACAAAATAAAATTAGACGAGAATCAACTATTGCTAGAAAGAGTGTTTAATGAAAAAATTAGATTATTTAGAAAGTATGGTTGAACAATATTTAGCTAATCTTTATTGTAAGCTATATCGATTTAAAAATCAAGAACTAACTATTGAAGTTTCGCCTGAAAATTTACTATCATTAATGCAAGTTCTCCATACTAATCCAGAGTTAAGTTTTGAACAGTGTCAAGATGTTTGCGGGGTTGATTATTTAACTTATAAAGAACAGCAAGATGAAAAACCACATGATGCTAAACGTTTTGCCGTAGTTTATCATTTATTATCAGTGCGTCATAATTGGCGGGTGCGGGTAAAATGTTTTGCTAATAATAATGATTTTCCAGTAGTACCATCAGTTCTTAATATTTGGAGTTCGGTAAATTGGTTTGAACGTGAAGCATTCGATTTGTATGGTATAATTTTTGAAGGTCATCCTGATTTACGTCGCATTTTAACTGATTATGGTTTTATTGGTCATCCATTTCGTAAAGATTTTCCTTTATCTGGTTATATGGAAATGCGTTATGATGAGCAACAACAGCGGGTAATTTATCAACCAGTTACTATTGAACCGCGTGAAATTACACCACGCACTATTCGTGAGGAGCATTACGGTGGCAGAAATTAAGAATTATACCCTAAATTTTGGTCCGCAACATCCATCTGCACATGGGGTATTACGTTTAGTGTTAGAATTAGATGGTGAAGTTATTCAACGCGCTGATCCACACATTGGCTTATTACACCGTGGCACCGAAAAATTAGCTGAACATAAAACTTATTTACAAGCATTGCCGTATATGGATCGTTTAGATTATGTATCGATGATGTGTAATGAACATGCTTATTGCTTAGCAACTGAACGTTTATTAGGTATTGAAGCTCCTGAACGAGCTCAGTATATTCGCGTAATGTTTGCGGAAATTACGCGTATTCTTAATCATTTAATGTGGATAGGAGCTCATGCTTTAGATATTGGTGCTATGGCAGTGTTTTTATATGCATTTCGTGAACGTGAAGATTTAATGGATTGTTATGAAGCTGTGTCTGGAGCTCGGATGCATGCTGCTTATTTTCGTCCAGGTGGTGTTTATCGTGATTTACCTGATAGTATGCCACAATATAGTGAATCCAAAGTTAAAAGCAAACGTCAAATTGAACAATTGAATAGTGCGCGTCAAGGGTCATTATTAGATTTTATTGAAGATTTTGCACAACGCTTTGATGGTTGTGTTGATGAATATGAAACTTTAATTACTGATAATCGTATTTGGAAGCAACGCACGGTAGCTATTGGTGTAGTATCACAAGAACGTGCTTTGAATTTAGGATTTTCAGGACCAATGCTACGCGGTTCAGGTTTAGCATGGGATTTACGCAAAAAACAGCCATATGATGTATATGCAAAAATGGATTTTGATATTCCAATTGGTGTACATGGTGATTGTTATGATCGCTATTTGGTGCGTGTTGCTGAAATGCGTGAATCAAATAAAATTATTAAACAATGCATAACTTGGTTAAAAGCTAATCCTGGTCCAGTTATGGTTGATGATCATAAAGTTGCACCGCCAAAACGTGATGCAATGAAGCATGGAATGGAAGAATTAATTCATCATTTTAAATTGTTTACAGAAGGTATGCGTGTTCCTGAAGGTGAAGTATATCAAGCTGTTGAACATCCTAAAGGTGAATTTGGAATTTATTTAGTTTCAGATGGCGCAAATAAACCATATCGGATTAAAATTAAAGCTCCTGGTTTTGCCCATTTGGCCGCTTTAGATGAAATGAGTCGTGGTCATATGATTGCCGATGTTGTAGCAATTATTGGAACCCAAGATATTGTATTTGGTGAGGTAGATCGATAATGTTATCTGTAGAAGCACTAAAACAAATAGATGTGGAATTAGCCAAATATCCAGCCGATCGGCGACGTAGTGCAACAATGTCAGCGTTACGCATAGCTCAAACAGAGCTGGGTTGGTTATCAACACAAACTATTGAGTTTGTTGCAAATTATTTGCAAATTCCTGCAACTCAAGTTTATGAAGTTGCATCATTTTATGGTATGTATAATTTAAAACCAGTTGGTAAACATAAATTAGCTGTATGTACTAACTTGCCGTGTGCATTACGTGGTGGTGTTGATACCTTAGCATATCTTGAACAAAAGCTAGGGATTAAAGCTGGAGAAACAACTGCTGATGGTAAATATACTATTGTTGAGGCAGAATGTTTTGGTGCATGTGGTGATGCGCCTGTGGTAATTGTAAATAATCATAAAATGTGTAGTTTTATGGATCAAAAAGCAATTGATGAAAAATTAGCTGAATTGGCTAAAGCTTAGTTAATATCAAAAAATAATGATTAGCTAGTAAATTGGAGTATTAATTTATGGCAATTTATCAAAGTGGCGTAATTTTCGCTGGAGTAGATACTCAAGATCCACAGTGCTGGAGATTAGAAAATTACTTAAAACGCGGTGGATATCAAGCCCTGAAACGTATTTTAACTGAAAAAATTACTCCTGAAGATGTAATTCAAGAAATGAAAACTTCAGGTTTACGTGGACGTGGTGGTGCAGGTTTTCCTACTGGTTTAAAATGGAGTTTCATGCCTCGCACTATGCCTGGTCAAAAATATATTATGTGTAATAGTGATGAAGGTGAGCCTGGTACATTTAAAGACCGTGATATTTTAAATTTTAATCCACATGCAGTAATTGAAGGTATGATTATTGCTGGGTATTCAATTGGTGCTTCGGTAGGGTATAATTATATTCATGGTGAAATTTTTGAAATCTATCAGAAATTTGAACAAGCTTTAGCTGAAGCTCGTCAAGCTGGTTATTTAGGTGCCAATGTATTAGGAAGTGAATTTAGCTTTGATTTATATGCACATCATGGTTATGGTGCCTATATTTGTGGAGATGAAACAGCATTACTAAATTCAGTTGAAGGTAAAAAGGGGCAACCTCGTTTTAAACCACCTTTTCCTGCTGGACATGGTTTATATGGACGTCCAACTACGATTAATAATACGGAATCTTTAGCTTCAGTACCATTTATTTTACGCGATGGTGGCCAAGAATTTATGGATCAAGGTATTCCTAATAATGGTGGAACCAAGTTATTTTCAATTTCAGGTCATGTTGAACGACCTGGTAATTACGAAATTCCTTTAGGAACTCCATTTAGTAAATTATTGGAAATGGCGGGTGGAGTTCGTGGTGGTAAAAAATTAAAAGCAGTTATTCCCGGTGGTTCATCTGCGCCCGTATTACCTGCAGATATTATGATGGCTTGTACTATGGATTATGATTCAATTGCTAAAGCAGGTTCAATGTTAGGATCTGGTGCGGTAATTGTTATGGATGAAGATGTGTGCATGGTTAAAGCTTTGGAGCGTTTAGCTTATTTTTATCATGAAGAAAGCTGTGGTCAATGTACACCATGCCGTGAAGGTACGGGTTGGTTGTATCAAATTATTCATCGCATTGAAAATGGTCAAGGTCGTTCTGGTGATTTAGAATTATTAGACAGCATAGGTAATCAAATGGCAGGGCGTACGATTTGTGCTTTAGCTGATGCTGCGGTTTTTCCAGTGCGTAGTTTTACTAAGCATTTTCGTAATGAATTTGAATATCATATCGAACATGGCAAATGCTTAGTTAATCATCGCTGGCATTAAGAGTATTTTTAGGAATAAATAATGATTGAATTTGAATTAGACGGCAAAACCGTTCAAGCAGAATCTGGCTCCACAATTTTAGAGGTGGCGTTAAGAGAAGGCAAATATATTCCGCATTTTTGTTATCATAAAAAACTATCTATTGCTGCTAATTGTCGGATGTGTTTAGTTGAAGTAGAAAAAGCACGTGGGCCAGCTCCCGCATGTGCTACACCGATTACTGAAGGTATGAAAGTGCACACTTGTTCTAAATTAGCCGTTGAAGCACAACAAGGAGTGATGGAATTTTTATTAATTAATCATCCTTTAGATTGCCCTATTTGTGATCAAGGTGGAGAATGCCAATTACAAGATTTAGCAGTTGGCTATGGTCGTTCAGCAAGTCGCTTTAATGAAGAAAAACGTGCAGTAACCGATAAAGATTTAGGTCCATTAGTTAAAACTACGATGACTCGTTGTATTCATTGTTCACGTTGTGTGCGTTTTACTGATGAAATTGCAGGTTATCAAGAACTAGGCATGAATTATCGCAATAATCATGTTGAAGTTATGCCATTTATTGGTAAAACAGTTGATAGTGAGTTATCAGGAAACATTATTGATATTTGCCCAGTTGGAGCTTTAACATCAAAACCATTTCGTGATGTAGCACGTTCATGGGAATTGTCACGACGTAAATCAATTGCTCCTCATGACGCTTTAGGTAGTAATATTCAGGTACATATTGATAAATATCATAAAGTAGTACGAGTATTACCACTTGATAATGAAAATTTAAATGAGTGTTGGTTATCAGATCGCGATCGTTTTGCTTATGAAGGATTATATCATCAGGATCGTGTAAGTCAACCAATGATTAAACAAGATGGTAAATGGATTAAAGTTGACTGGGAAACTGGCTTAGAGTATGCTGCAAAAAGTATCAATGGTGTAAAAATGGATCATGGTGCTAAGGCAATAGGTGTTCTAGCTTCGGCAATTTCAACTAGTGAAGAATTATATTTATTACAAAAAATGATGCGTTCAATTGGAGTAAATAATCTTGACTATCGTTTAGACCAACAAGATTTTAGTTTAGATAATCAACAATATATAGCATCTTTGGGGACAACAGTTAATAATTTGGTTAATAGCAAATCTATTTTAGTTGTGGGTAGTTTATTACGTGAAGAGCATCCATTAATTACTCAACGTTTACGTCAGGTAGCTAAAAAAGGTTGTGAATTACACGTGATTAATTTATTAGCAGAAAATATTCAAGCTAAATTATCAACACAGCTTACTGTAGATCCTCGAGAATTTAGTTATATTTTAGCTCAAATTTTATTAGCAGTTACCCAGTTAACCAAGCAAACTACTAGTTGTGATTTAAGTGAAATAGAGCCATCGACTTCAGCGCAAAAAATCGCTCAAAGTTTGGTCACTCATCAAGGTCATATAGTATTAGGTCGTGTTGCTCGTGGCTTAGCAAATTACGCTAAATTAGTAATTTTGGCTAATGAAATAGCTCGATTATGTGCTGGTACAGCTGGTGAATTACCTAGTTTAGCAAATGAAGTTGGTGCACAGTTAGTTGGTTTTCATCCTAATTATGGCGCATTTAAAGCCAAAGTAGAGCAAGGTTTGAATGTTCGCCAAATGTTAGAAAATGAGTGTAAGGCATATGTATTATTAAATACTGAATTAGAACAAGATGCGTTTAATACTCAATTAGCCTTAGCTAGTTTAAATAAAGCACAAACAGTAGTGGTTTTATCAGCCTATGCGAATGAAGAAATGCTAGAGTATGCGGATGTGATTTTACCAATTACACCTTTTACTGAAACTGCTGGTTCATATGTTAATTTGCAAGGTGATTGGCAAAAATTTAATGGAGTAACACGTCCTTTTGCGGAAGCTAAACCTGCGTGGAAGGTTATTCGTGTTTTAGCCAATAAGTTTAATTTAGCTGGTTTTGATTATGAAAATATTGAAGATGTACGTAATGAACTTGCCGAATTAGCTAGTCCTCAACAGTTATTGACTAATAATTTAAATTGTTCAGCGATTAAAGTAACTAAACCTAATTATTCTAATCTAATTCGCTTTGGAATTACTGGTATTTATCAAGGTGATAGTATTGTACGTCGGGCAAGTTCTTTGCAACAGACTAATTTAGCTAAACAAGCAGTATTATCAATTAGTTCTGAATTAGCTAAAAAACTTAATTTAGTTGATGATAAAGAAGTAATAGTCAAACAAACTCATGCTCAACGTAAATTTAATTTAACGATTTGTGATAAATTAGCTCCAAGTGTAGTATTATTGGCTAAAAATTCCGCTAATGTTATTTTTGCGGGCAGTTATGATCCAATTGAAGTTAATCTTCCAACTGAAGTTGAACAAGGGAAAAGGAAACCAGAATGATAGAGTTATTACAACATTATTTAGGTCACAATTTGGGTTACGCAATTGCTTATCTGATTAAAGCGATAATAGTGATCGTACCTCTAACTTTAGTTGTGGCATATGTAACCTTAGCTGAACGGCGAATTTTAGGTTTTATGCATGCTCGTATTGGTGCTAACCGAGTAGGTCCATATGGTTTATTACAACCATTTGCTGATTTATTAAAATTTGTGTTTAAAGAAATTATTGTTCCGACTAAAGCTTCTAAAGCAGTATTTTTCTTAGCTCCTGCAGTTATTTTAATTTGTGCTTTGGCTACTTGGGCGGTTGTTCCATTTAGTCCAGAATTATATTTTACTAATGTAAATGCTGGGGTTTTATATGTTACGGCAATTGGTTCGCTAGGTATTTATGGAATTATTTTAGCTGGTTGGGCAGGTAATTCAAAATATTCTTTTTTAGGTGGAATTCGGGCTACCGCACAAATGATTTCTTATGAATTAGCCATGGGTTTTGCTCTACTTGGCGTTATTATGATTTCTGGTAGTTTGAATTTTATTGATATTGTAAATAGTCAAGCTAGTGGTCGTTTAGCAGGGTCAATCTTCTCATGGAATTGGCTTCCATTATTTCCAATGTTTTTGATTTATTTGATTTCAGGTGTAGCAGAGACTAATCGTGCGCCATTTGATGTCTGTGAAGGTGAGTCAGAAATTGTGGCAGGTTTCCATGTTGAATATTCAGGAACACCATTTGCATTATTTATGTTAGCAGAATATGCAAGTATGATTTTAGTATCAACATTAACTACAATCATGTTTTTAGGTGGTTGGTTGTCGCCATTTCCTCAATCATGGGGTATATTAGGTCACCAAAGTATGGCTTGGTTAGTCATTAAAGTATTGATTTTACTCTTTGGATTTATTTGGTATCGTGCGACTTTTCCACGCTATCGCTATGATCAAATCATGCGTTTAGGTTGGAAGGTTTTTCTTCCAATTACATTAATTTGGATTTTTGTGCTTGGTGCGTGGATGGTATCACCGCTTAGTATTTGGAAATAAAGGTAGTAATATATGAAAAAGTTTCTTAAAACATTTTTTCTGACTGAATTACTCAAAGGTATGGCGGTTACATGGCGAGTAATGTTACGTCCTAAACCGACAATTTTTTATCCTGAAGAGAAAACTCCATTATCACCACGATTTAGAGCATTACATGCTTTACGCCGTTATCCTAATGGTGAGGAGCGTTGTATTGGTTGTAAATTATGTGAAGCGGTATGTCCTGCACTAGCAATTACAATTGATATTCATGAACGTGATGATGGAACCCGACGGACTACCCGTTATGATATTGATTTAACTAAATGTATTTTCTGTGGTTTTTGTGAAGAAGCTTGTCCAGTTGATGCAATTGTTGAAACACCAATTCATGAATATCATGGTGAAAAACGTGGTGATTTATTTTACACCAAAGAAATGCTACTAGCTATTGGCGATAAATATGAAAGTATTATTGCTAAGGCTAAAGAAGCTGATCACAAATATCGTTAGTTTGAGGTGGCATAATGGTTATAACCGATGTTTTATTTTATATATTTGCAGCTATTTTGTTGTTAAGTGGATTGCGGGTAATTACTGCTAAAAATCCAGTACATGCTGCATTATTCTTAGTCTTAGCTTTTTTTAACGCTAGTTGTTTATGGATGTTATTAGGTGCTGAGTTTTTATCTTTAACTTTGATTTTGGTTTATGTCGGAGCAGTAATGGTATTGTTCCTCTTTGTAGTAATGATGTTAGATGTAGATTTAGAAACTATGCGCCGAGGCTTTTGGAAAAATTTTCCATTAGCATTATCCTTAGGTGTAGTAGTTTTAGTTGAAATGTTATTAGTGTTATTTAAATCACCAATTGCGCCAACTATGCTAAATGCAGATGCACCTACTTCAATCAGTAACTCAAATACATTAGGTTGGGTATTATATACGCAATATTCTTATCCAGTTGAATTAGCTTCAATGATATTATTACTTGGCTTAGTAGTTGCTGTTGCTTTAACTTTACGCAAATCAGATAAAGCGGCCAAATATCAAAATATTAGTAAACAGGTTGCTGTTGATAGTAAAACGCGTTTTTCATTAGTTAAAATGAATGCTGAAGTTGAAGAAGAAGGAGTTGAATCATGATAGGTATGACCCACTATTTAGTTCTTTCCGCAATTTTATTTGCACTATCAGTGATGGGAATTTTCTTAAATCGTAAGAATATTATTGTAGTTTTAATGTCAATTGAATTAATGTTATTGGCAGTTAATTTCAATTTTGTAACTTTCTCGAGCTTTTTGCATAGTATTGATGGACAAATTTTTGTTTTCTTTACTTTGACTGTAGCTGCTGCTGAAGCGGCCATTGGCTTGGCAATTTTGATAATTCTGTTCCGTAATTTACGTTCAATTAATGTTCAAGATATGAACCAACTTAAAGAATAGGGAATTAAAATGACAGGAACTAATTTATATTTAATGATTATTTTATCACCCTTAATAGCTTCAGCTATTGTTGGTTTATTTGGTTTTGCCTTAGGTAAACGTGCTAGTCATTGTTTAACTATTTTAGGTGTATTTATTTCTACTTTAGGATCTTATTATTTATTAAATCAAGTCTTAAATCATGGTTTAAGTTATGATGGTCCATTATATACTTGGTTATCAGTTGGCGCACAAACTTATTCTGTTGGAATTTTAGTCGATAGCCTAACTGCAACAATGTTGACTATTGTAACTTCGGTATCATTGATGGTACATATCTATACTATTGGTTATATGGAACATGAAGATGGTTATAGCCGTTTCTTTAGCTATATTTCATTATTCACCTTTATGATGTTAATGTTAGTAATGTCGAATAATTTTATTCAATTATTCTTTGGCTGGGAAGGTGTTGGTTTAGTTTCATATTTATTAATTGGCTTTTATTTTAAACGTGAATCAGCGGTTTTTGCTAACTTAAAAGCATTTTTAATCAATCGTATTGGTGATTTAGGTTTCTTATTAGGAATTGGTTTAGTATTAGGCTATTTTGGTACATTAAATTATGCTGAAGTATTTGCACGTTTAAATACAATGGTTGGTGTAAATTTCTTGGGTACTAATTGGAGTGCTATTACGGTAATCTGCTTATTGCTATTTGTTGGTGCCATGGGTAAATCAGCTCAATTTCCATTACATGTTTGGTTACCAGATTCGATGGAAGGTCCGACACCAATTTCAGCTTTAATTCATGCGGCAACGATGGTGACAGCTGGGATATTTATGGTAGCTCGTTTGTCGCCGTTATATAATTTATCGGAAACCGCATTATCATTTATTGCCATCATCGGTGCAATTAATGCCTTATTTTTAGGTTTATTAGGCTTAATTCAAAATGACATTAAGCGGGTAGTTGCTTATTCAACATTATCGCAATTAGGTTATATGGCAGTTGCTTTAGGTTGTGGAGCTTATACTGTTGGTATTTTTCATTTAATGACTCATGCCTTTTTTAAAGCATTATTATTCTTGGCAGCTGGTTCAGTAATTGTAGCTATGCATCATGAACAAGACATGCGTAAAATGGGTGGTCTATGGAAATATATGCCAATTACTTATGCGGTAACTATTATTGGTAATTTAGCTTTAGCTGGTATTCCTCCATTTGCTGGTTTCTTTTCTAAAGATTTAATTTTAGAAGCGGCTAGTAATGCCCATGAACATCATATGTTTGGTAGTTCATTTGTGGTTTTTTGTGTTTATGCAGCTGTATTTGTTACAGCATGTTATAGTTTCCGCCAATTGTTTATGACTTTCCATGGTCAAGAGCGTTTCCGTAATGTTTATGCTCAAGCAGAACATCATGATCATCACGATGATCATCATGGTCACGTTGAGCCACATGAAACACCATGGGTAATTACTTTACCTTTAATTTTATTAGCCATTCCATCAGTAATTATTGGTTGGGTTGGATTTGATAAATTTCTTGGTGGTGAATTTTTTAATCATGTAATTTTTAATGCACAATTTTTTGCCGATAAAATAGCCGAAGATCCTATTACGCCATTACATATGATAGCTGCTAGTTTGCATGAATTACCAGTTTATTTGGCGTTAAGTGGTATTTTAGTAGCCTTTATTGCACATAAATCACCAGTATTTGTAGCAACAGTTAAGCAAATTTTTAAACCTGCTATTTATGTTATGGAACGTAAATATTTTATGGATGATTTGTTTATTAATGGTTTAGCTCCTTTAGGTCGTGGTTTAGGTAAACTACTATGGCGTGTTGGTGATATGTTATTGATTGATGGCTTAGTGGTTAATGGTTCGGCACGAGTAGTAGCATTATGGGCAAAAATTTTCCGTAAAGCTCAAACTGGCTATGTAAATAGTGCTGCAACTTATATGGTTGTAGGTATTTTAATTTTACTTACCTTTTGCACTAGCTTAATTCTTAAGTAAAGGTGAATATATAATGATGAACTATTTGTTAAGTTTGACCATATGGACACCGATTATTTTTGGTGTGCTAATCTTAGCATTCAATAAAAATGATTGTTTAGCACGCTATATTGCGCTATTAGGTTCTGTAATTGGGTTATTGTTTTCGATATTAATTTTTACAAATTTTAATGCTCATCAAGTAGCAATGCAATTTAGTGAAAATTATGTATGGGTACCATCGCTAAATATTAATTATCATTTAGGGGTTGATGGTATTTCAATGCCATTTGTGTTATTAAATAATTTTGTGACGGTATTAGTAATTTTAGCTAGTTTTAAAGTTATTAAGCATAAAGTTGCACTGTATAATGCAATGTTTTTATTAATGACAGGGTTTATTAGTGGATCGTTTTGTGCTTTAGATTCAGTATTATTTTATGTGTTTTTTGAAGCAATGCTAATTCCAATGTATCTAATTATTGGAGTATGGGGTAGTACAAATCGTGTTTATGCTGCGATTAAATTTTTCCTATATACCTTAATTGGTTCGTTATTAATGCTAATTGCATTAATTTACTTGCATTCTAAAGCTAATGGTAGTTTTGAAATCTTTGATTATTATCGCTTACCACTGGCATTACCTGTTCAAATTTTACTATTTATTGCGTTCTTTTTATCTTTTGCGGTAAAAGTGCCAATGTGGCCATTACATACTTGGTTACCAGATGCACATCCCGAGGCTCCCACTGGTGGTTCAATGGTATTAGCCGCTATTACTTTAAAAATAGGTGGCTATGGTTTTTTACGTTTCATTTTACCAATTGTACCTGATGCCGCACGTTATTTATCTGAAGTAATGGTGGTATTATCTTTAATTGCTATTGTTTACATTGGTTTAGTGGCATTAATTCAAACTGATATGAAAAAATTGGTGGCTTATTCATCAATTTCACATATGGGATTTGTTACTTTAGGTTGCTTTTTGTTTACGGGTACTAATTTAAATAATTGGGCTGTAGAAGGTGCAATTACGCAGATGATTTCTCATGGTTTTGTCTCTGCTGCGATGTTCTTCTGTATCGGTGTAATGTATGATCGAGTTCATTCACGGAATATTGCTGATTATGGTGGTGTAGTTAATAAAATGCCAATCTTTGCTGCGTTTTTTATGTTATTTTCAATGGCTAATTCTGGTTTACCTGGTACATCTGGATTTGTTGGCGAATTTATGGTAATTATGGGTGCCGTACAAACTAATTTTGTGGCAGCTATTTTTGCTGGGGTTACTTTGATTGTTGGTGCTGGATATACATTATGGATGTACAAACGTGTAGTATTTGGTGCTGTTACTAATCATCATGTAGCAGAAATGCAGGATGTAGATAAACGTGAATTTTTAATTTTAGCTATTTTAGCTATTGCAGTAATTGCAATGGGTGTTTATCCAGATTTATTTGTAGCTAAAATGCATACTAGTGTTCACAACTTGATTAGTCAAGCTTCACTTAGTAAAATTTAATCAGTAAAGGCGAAAAATATGAGTTATCCGAATTTAATTATGGCACTGCCAGAATTGTTTATGGCGTTCATGATAATTGTATTACTACTGGTTGATGCATTTACTGAAGCTAAACAGCATGGTTTAAGTGTTGGTTTAACTTTACTAACCTTAATTGGTTGTTGTGTTTTGCAAAAAGTCATCGATCATGGAGTAATGGAAGTTACTTTTAATGGAATGTTTATTTTGGACAATTTAGCGATGGGTAGCAAAATGTTTACCTACATTTTTGCTATAATTGCTGTGTTATATATTAAGCGTTATTTAGTTGATAAGCAAATTCCTTGTGGTGAATTTTTTGCAATTTTCTTATTTGCTATTTTGGGTATGATGGTAATGATTTCTGCTAATAATATGTTAATATTATATGTTGGTTTGGAGTTATTTTCATTAGCCTTATATGGTTTAATTGCATTGTATCGTGATAATCTTAAAGCTACTGAAGCGGCTATGAAATATTTTATTTTAGGCGCATTAGCTTCAGGAATATTATTATATGGAATTTCATTAATTTATGGTGCGAGTGGTGGTTACTTAAGTTTGCCTGATTTAGTTCGTGCTACAGCTACTATGATAGGTCAAGATAGTCCATTATTAATTTTTGGTTTAGTATTTGTGGTTGCTGGATTGGTCTTCAAATTAGGTTTAGTTCCATTTCATATGTGGGTACCTGATGTTTATGAGGGTTCACCACTTGCCGTAACTACAGTAATTGGTAGTTTAACTAAAATTGCAGCAGTGGTTTTTGTTATTCGCTTTTTAATTGGTGGTTTAATTTTATTAAATCCAAGTTGGAAGTTAATGTTATTAATTTTAGCGTGTTTCTCGTTGTTTTTTGGAAATATAATAGCTATTGCTCAATCTAATTTAAAACGTATGTTAGGTTATTCAACTATTTCACATATGGGGTTTGTGGCTCTAGGTTTAACTACAATAAATATACAAGGAGTATCAGCTACTTTATTCTATGTAATAACTTACTCATTAACTGCTTTAGCTTGTTTTGGTATTTTGACTATATTATCTAAACAAGATTTTGAATGTCAAAATATAAGTGATCTAAAAGGTTTAAGTAAAACTAATCCTACTTTAGCTGGTTTGATGTTATTAACCATGTTTTCTATGGCGGGAATTCCTCCTTTAGTTGGATTTTATGCTAAATTCAAAATCTTAATAGCGTTAGTTAATGTTGGCTTAGCTCCAATTGCCGTTTTTGCCGTTATTATGTCATTAATTGGTGCTTTTTATTACATTAGAGTAGTTAAGGTAATGTATTTTGATCAGCCTGAGCAAAATATTGAAATGGCTAATATTTGTCTAATTAGCCGTAGTGTTTTATTAGTAAATGGCTTATTGCTAATTATTATTGGTTTATTTCCATCTAGTTTAATTATGTATTGTAATTCTTTAATTACAGGATAGTTAACTATCTGATAGAGCTGTCATTCGACGGCTCTATTGTATAATTAATTATTTAAAATAACTATCAAGCTCCTTTATGTAAAATGGAGATGTCAATATAAAACCTATAACTTAACTCGAAATTAGGAACTAAATATGCTAAATAAATATAAATCAATTAATAATCGTAAAATTAAATTTGCGTTAGTTGGTTGTGGTCGAATTTCTGCTAATCATTTTGCTTCATTAGAAAAACATGCTGAAGATTGTGAATTAGTTGCGGTGTGTGATATTGTTAGTGAACGAGCTAAACAAGCGGCGACTAAATATCAGGCTAAGCCATATTTTTCATTAGAGGACATGCTTGAAGCAGGTGGTTTTGATGTGGTAATATTAACTACTCCAAGTGGTTTGCATCCAATTCAAACGATTGCTTGTGCTGAGGCAGGATTTCATGTTATTACTGAAAAACCAATGGCAACTAAAATGCAAGATGGTTTAGAAATGGTAAAAGCTTGTGATAAGGCGGGAGTAAGATTATTTGTTGTGAAACAAAATCGACAAAATGCAACAATTCAATTGGTTAAACAAGCTATTGATCAAGGTCGCTTTGGTCGAATTTATTCTGTAGCGTGTAATGTATTTTGGACTCGACCACAAGAATATTATGATCATGATCAATGGCGTGGTACTTGGGAATTTGATGGTGGAGCATTTATGAACCAAGCTTCTCACTATGTTGATTTAATGGAATGGTTAATTGGTTCAGTTGAATCAGTGCAAAGCTATACGGCAACTTTGGCACGTAATATTGAAACCGAAGATAGTGGCGTTGTAGCAATTAAATATCGTAGTGGTGCTTTAGGAACTATGAATGTATCAATGCTAACTTATCCAAAAAACTTAGAAGGTTCTTTAACGATTATTGGTGAAAAAGGGACAGTAAAAATTGGCGGAATGGCAGTTAATAAAATTGAACATTGGGAATTTGCTGATCAACAAGATACTGATAAACAAACTATAGAAGCTAGTTATGCAACTACCTCAGTTTATGGCTTTGGTCACCCATTATACTATGCTAATGTTATCGCTACATTACAAGGAAAATCTGAACCTTTAACGGATGGACGAGAAGGATTACGCTCTTTAGAGTTTTTAATTGCTATTTATTTATCGGCTCGTGATGGCAAAAAAGTTTCATTACCATTAGTTTATTAATTAGCAAAGAGGAAATATATGAAATATAAAGGAATAATCTTAGCTGGTGGAAGTGGAACTCGCTTACATCCAGCAACGCAAGTAATTTCTAAGCAATTATTACCTGTTTATGATAAACCAATGGTTTATTATCCATTATCAATTTTAATGTTAGCTGAAATCCGTGATATTTTAATTATTTCAACACCACACGATATAGGGCGTTTTGAGCAATTATTAGGTGATGGTAGTCAATTTGGCATAAATTTGACTTATGCGGTACAAGCTCAACCTAATGGTTTAGCTGAGGCATTCTTAATTGGTGA
>JBDLTW010000244.1:0-5205 GCA_039805605.1 Pseudomonadota bacterium | reverse complement strand
TCACCTTGGTATCCAAGCAGTCAGATTTGCTCTAACTGTGGAGTTGTAACAGGTAAAAAACCGTTACATATTAGAAAATGGACTTGTGATTGCGGTTCACCACATGACCGTGATATAAATGTAGCCATAAATATACATACCGCTGGACTAGCGGGAATTAACGCCTAGGGAGTTTCCTCTATTGGGGTTGAATGTAGTGTAATACAATCAACTAGATATGGAACATTGAACTAGGAATCCTCCGCCCTTTAGGGCGGGGGAGGATGTTAAATTAGTTCTAAAAATGTAAGGTTGAATAATTTTTATTTAACGGGTAGATGATTTAAAGAAATAATACCACTTTCTAGCGCAATATGACTACTTAGTTGATTACCACTTTCAGTTAAATAACCTTTTTTAAGCCATACTTGCAATTGGTTGTCTAATAAAATATCAACTAATTTAAATAATGCTTCGGAACTTTGTGCGTCCATTTGCGTATTACCTGTTGATAACATATATTTCATTTGTAATACAAATAAATATGCCATCACCGATTTAGGAACACTAAAATCAATATTAGCAACAATTTTACTCATAAATTTAGTTTGACTCTCCATATCACTAGGCATAAAATCATGAGTAGTTGCTTTACCACTTAAACTAATTTGCCCTTTAGGTAGCTGTATAATAAATTTATTTAATTGAATAACTGGCGATTCTTGCAAAATTGGCGACATTGCTTGTTTTAAGCGCTGCATAGACTTGGCTTGCTCTTCATCTGTAGTATTGTTTTGTTTAGCTAAGTCGTTTAATACATCTGTTAATTGATTAAATGCATTGGCATTAATATGTTGCAAACTAAGAACTAAATTCATCGGTCCATAACTTATTTGGTTACTTACGAGGCTTTCAAAACTAGCCGTAGCTTGTGCAGAAAAATAATTATCTACATCTTGACTTAATGATTTATATTTAACATTAGTTAGGCTAAAATTTGTTGGATTAATTACATCTAAACCATTTAGAAAAGATGCTGAATTAACTCCTGTTAAAGCATGAATAGCATCACCAAATTTAAATTGATTAAATTTAGTATTACTTTCGGTTAATTGGACTTTTAAACTTGCCAAACTAAGCTCTTTACTACCGACACTAATGCTATGAATACTACTCTCAGAATTGGCTTGATAACTAAACCCATTCAAAGACAGCTCACCTTTAGTTGGTGCCAATAAATGAAATAATGGAATATTTAATTTATTTTCAAAATTGTCAAATTGTGCATTATAGATAATTTGATAGTCTAAACCACCCCAATCTACTTTAACCCCAGATAATGCTTCGTCATAATTAAAACTAGGAGAACTAATTAAATACTTACCTGATTTATTAGGTAAAATAATATTTTCAATAACTAATGGCTGGTTATTCGCAAAAAACTTATTTAATAAATTATTTAATTTTGCAGGTAAAACTAACTTAGTATTAGCATAAGCTAAAGTTGGATAAATAGTTCCATGTAACCAACCAGCAAAAATACCACTACTTACATGAGTCGAATAAGTAATTGTATAAATTTCATTATCGTTGTTGGTTAGATTAGTTGATTCATTAGATATTGGCAATAAATTAGCAAGATTGCGAATTAATTGATTATTAATTGCTAATTCAACTGTTTCATCTGCACCAAACCAATTACGCTGATAATCACGCTTAACTACTTTAATTAAAGGTGATTGAGTTAAATTTTTGAATTGTAAATCAATTTGTTTTTCGGCTATTACGCCAAAAAAGTAAGCGGTAACAACCTGTATTAAAATAACTACTAATATAATTGCTAATAAAACTTTTAGTTTAATTTTTAAAATTTTTTTCCACATTTAATTTAATTTCCTTGTGCTTTATTGATGCACAAATTAGTTAATTATCTTCTTAACATTACTGTTATAAAGAGCACTATTAAAGAGTTGCTAATTTTGTGTGTTGAGGGTGAAAAATAATTAATCCTCAGCATTTATAGCAGTTCGGATTAATTATTAATATTCCATGAACGGTTATCTTTTTGTATTTTATCAATAATTTATCTTCATAATTAGCATTTATCTTAATTGAAATCCACTCCACCATAAATGGCAATAACTCCTGCTTGATTAACCATATAACCAATTTGCTTGGTTTAGATTTATTGTAGGCTTGAATACCTTAGTCATCTTTTACCACAAAACTGACACACCTTACATTCTCTACTTAAAAGAAAATATTGTACAGCGTGTTGAATAAGACGACACCTAATTTGGTAAAGTATACTTTACAAGTATACCACGATGGCTGTATTATACTACTATTTGACTTAAAATACAACCACCATTTAATCAAATTATAGAGTATCTAATGAACCAATTAAATAACGTTTTCTCTTACTTATTTAGTTGCCGATTAGCTTTAAATTCCAACTGAAATTGAGCAAATTTTTCGTCATTAATTGCTTGGCGAACTTCCTGCATCAAAGTTAAATAATAATGAATATTATGAATTGTATTTAATCGTGCACCTAAAATTTCACCAATTTTAAACAAGTGATGTAAATATGCTCGTGAAAAATTTTGACAAGTATAACAACAACAACTTTCATCTAAGGGGCGTATATCATCTTTATATTTAGCATTTTTGATTTTAATATCACCAAAACGAGTAAATAACCAACCATTACGAGCATTTCGAGTTGGCATTACGCAATCAAACATATCAATACCTTTGCTTACACCATAGACTAAATCTTCTGGAGTACCTACACCCATTAAATAATGTGGTTTTTCCTCAGGTAACATATCTTTCATTTCATCAAGCATACGGTTCATTTCTTCTTTAGGTTCACCTACTGATAAACCACCAATAGCAATTCCATCAAAACCAATTTTTAATAATTCATCTAATGATTGTTGGCGTAAATCAGCATACATACCGCCTTGAACAATACCAAATAAAGCATTAGGATTTTGATATTCATCAAATGCTTGGCGTGAACGTTCTGCCCAGCGCAAGGACATTTCCATGGATAAGCGTGCTGTTTGATAGTCTGCAGGATATGGCGTACATTCATCAAAAATCATTACAATATCTGAATTAAGTACAGTTTGAATTTCCATTGATTTTTCAGGTGATAAAAATAATTTAGACCCATCAATTGGATTTTGGAAATAAACGCCTTCTTCTTTAATTTTGCGTAATTTTCCTAAGCTAAATACCTGAAAGCCACCAGAGTCAGTTAAAATTGGTTTATCCCAACCATTAAATTTATGCAAACCACCAAATTTACCTATAATGTCTAAACCTGGACGTAACCATAAATGAAAAGTATTACCCAGAATAATTTGTGCATTGGCTTGATTTAATTCTAAAGGTGACATTGCCTTTACTGCACCATAAGTACCAACTGGCATAAAAATTGGCGTTTCAATTACACCATGATTTAAAGTAAGACGCCCTAAACGAGCATGACCATCTTTTTTTAAAACTTCAAATTTTAACATCTTATAATTTACCTTTTTAATTATTACATATCACTATATTGTGGTCCAGAACCAGCCTCAGGTACGCTCCAAGTAATATTTTGACGGGGATCTTTAATATCACAGGCTTTACAATGAACACAATTTTGTGCATTAATTTGTAAATTAACCTCACCATGTTGACGTACAATTTCATAAACTCCAGCTGGACAGAAACGAGTTTCTGGAGCAGCATACTCAGCCCAATTAATTTTAATCGGTATAGTTCTATCTGTTAATTGTAAATGAATTGGTTGGCTATCATCATGGCGTACATTGGCTAAATGTACCGATGAGGCTTTATCAAAGCTTAATTTATTATCATGTACTGGGTAGTTAATTAGATTAAAACATGATTTATGTTGTAATCGTTGATGATCGGCGTGTTTAATTTTTAAAGTCCATGGAGCTTTACCACGGAGTATATATTTTTCTAATGCTACATATGCCATACCTAGGTAACGACCATATTGAAATGCAGGACGAACATTTCTTATTGCATATAACCCTGCATATAACCAACTATTACGAAATAACTTAGTGTAACTATCAGCACTAGAGTTAGCAGTATTTAAAGCTTCTAAAACAGCTTGAGCGCCTAACATTCCAGATTTAATCGCATTATGCACACCTTTAATTTTTGCTACATTCAGAAACCCAGCACTATCACCAACTAAAATTCCACCATCAAATACTAATTTAGGTAAGGCTTGAAGACCACCTTCAACTACGGTTCGTGCACCATATTCTAAACGTTCACCATCTTCTAAAATATCTTTAATTAATTGGTGCTGTTTAAAACGTTGAAACTCTTCATAGGGACTCAAATATGGATTAGTATAATCTAAGGCCATTACTAAGCCTACTGCCACTAAATTATCTTGCATATGATAAAGGAAACCACCACCATAGGTCTGATTATCTAATGGATAACCTACACTATGCAACATACTACCCAATTTGTGCTTTTTCGAATTAACTCGCCAAATTTCTTTAATTCCCAAACCATAAGTTTGTGGTTGTGAGTTTTTATCTAAAGTAAAATGAGCAATTAATTGTTTCGCTACTGAACCACGGCAACCTTCAGCAATAATGGTTTGTTGCGCACGAATTTCAATGCCTAATTGGAAATTAGCACTTGCTTGTCCATTACGATCTAAACCCATATCACCCGTAATAATACCTTTTACTTGATTTTCTTCAATAATTGCTTGTTTGGCAGCAAAACTTGGATAAATTTCAACGCCCAATTGTTCCGCATACTCAGCTAATTTACGACATAATTGACTTAAACTTACAATATAATTACCATCATTCTTCCAATCTTGTGGAATTGGTAACTTGAAACCATGTTTTTCAGTTAAAAATAAAAGGTGTTCTTGATTAACTGGGGTAGTAATATTCCAACCAAGTTCTTGCCAATTGGGGATTAATTCATTTAGCCCCTGTGGGTCCATCACACAACCAGAAATAATATGCGAACCAACTTCACTGCCTTTATCTAATACACAAATTGATACTTCACGTTGTTGTTTGAGTGCCAATTGTTTTAAGTGGATAGCACTAGCTAATCCAGCAGGGCCAGCACCAACTATAACAACATCATATTCCATTACATCACGTTGCATAATTCTCCTCCTAATCTAAGATGCTAGAAATAGCTAACTGCTCTGGT
>JBDLTW010000243.1:0-6332 GCA_039805605.1 Pseudomonadota bacterium | reverse complement strand
CTCTATTATTTATTAAGTTGAGTAGATAAATTGTTTAATCTACCCTTAACGGAACTATCAATAACCTTATCTTTAATTGTAATTTTAACCCCAGCAAGTAATTCTGGATTAACTACAACTTTAGCAGTTATCTGTTTGCCAAATTTTTTAGACAGCGACACCTCTAAATCTTGCACTTGTGCAGGAGTTAAAGCATACGCTGATTCAATAATCGCATCACCACATTTTTGATCTTCTAAAACTAAATCATGAAAAATATGATGAATTTCAGCTACTGCTAAAAGACGATTATTTTCAACTAAAAGTTGAATAAAATTAGCTAGTTCTGTAGAAAAATCATGTTTTAATAACTGTTTTATAATCGCAATAATTTGACTATCAATTATTTTAGGATTATTTAATAAAGCTACAAAATCTGGATGTTTAACTACATCTTCTAGATCAGCCAAAATTTTTAACCAAGACTCTTGTTTAGCAGATGCCTTAGCTAAATTAAATAATGCCTGAGCGTAAGGGTGAGCAATAACACTCATTTCAGCCATTTTATAACTCCGCTTTAAGTTGAGCTAAAATTTTCTCATGGCGTGATTGGTCAATTTCAACACGAAGAACTTGTTCAGCTCCACGAATTACTAACTCAGAAACGCGTAAGCGCAAATCTTCTTTCATATGTAGAAAATCTTGCTCAATTTGAGATTTTGCATCGGCAATAATTTTTTCGCTTTCAATGCGGGCTTTTTGCTTGGACTCTTCAATAATTTGGTCGGCACGTTTTTCCGCATTTGCAATAATTTCACCTGCACGGTTTTGAATATTTTTCAATTCTTGTGCGATATTTGCTTCTGCGTCTAATAATTGTTGCTTACCTTTTTCAGCCGCAGCTAAACCATCAGAAATTTGTTTTGCCCGTTCTTCCAACATATTATTAATTGGTGGCCAAACATATTTCATAGTAAAGATAACTAACAACGCAAACGTTATCACCTCGCCCAATAAAGTTGCATTAATATTCACAAGGATTCTCCTTAAATATTAACTGAGGATTAATGAGCATTTTTTAATAATTCAACCGCTGTAGATAAAATAGGATTGCTTGTAATTAACCAGAATGCCACACCAACACCAACCATTGAGATTGCATCTAATAAACCTGCAACCACAAACATTTTAATCATTAAGCTAGCTGCTAATTCAGGTTGACGAGCTGATGACTCTAAAAATTTACCGCCTAAAAGACCAAAGCCAAGTGCTGTACCTAAAGCACAAAGACCAATCAATAAAGATACGGCAACTACAGTTAAACCAGAAATATTAGAAATAATAGCTTCCATCAAAGACTCCTAAAAAAAGAAAAACAAAGAAAAAAGACACTGTTAGTGATGTTCAATAGCTAAACTTAAGTAAACTACCGTTAACATCATAAATAAAAACGCTTGTAGCGTAATCACCAAAATGTGGAAAATTGCCCACGGAGTTCCTAAAATCCACTGCATATACCATGGTAACAAGGCAATTAGAATGAAAATCATTTCACCTGCATACATATTACCAAATAACCGCAATGCTAATGAAATTGGTTTTGAAAACAATTCAATTAACTGGAACAATAAATTAAATGGCATCATCCATTTACCGAATGGAGCAGAACAAAGTTCTTTAGTCCAACCGCCAAAGCCTTTTGCTTTAATGCTATAGCCGATAATCAAGAAGAATACCGAAATAGATAATGCAAACGTCATATTAATATCGGCAGATGGAACCATGCGCCAATGAGCTTGTGGATGACCTGTGTTACTAGTTATGAAATTAATCATATCAACTGGTAACATGTCCATAAAATTAAACAAGAATACCCAACAAAAAATAGTTAACGCTAAAGGCGCAACTAATTTACTTTTCGCGTGATATGCATCTTTAACTTGACTATTTACCATGTCAAACACCAATTCAATAAATAATTGGAATTTACCAGGATTGGCTACTTTAGCGCGTCGAGCAACACAAATGAAAGTAGTCAAAAAAATCAAACCAAGAACCCATGAAGTAATTAAAGTGTCAATATGAACTGACCAAAATCCCCCAGGATTAGCTGTTAAAGATACATTATTGAAGGTCAGGTGATGATCAATATATTCAGTTGCTGACGCCATGCTTCCTCCAAAATTTACTTTGTTTTAATTGGAATAATAAAATTAGTCCAATAACCACTGAGTGCAAATATATAGCTAATAAACAAAGCCAATGGATTAACAGATTTATAACACGTAAATACTAAGGCAAAACCTAATAAATTGGTTATAAATTTTAATACTGTAGCTCGTTTTAGCTTTCCATATGAAGTATGATAATCCACAACTTTTTCACTAATTAGCACTTTGGCCGCCATTAAAGTTGGACAAATTGCAATTAAGACCCCAAATAACGCCGATAACAAAGCTACTTGATTAGCATAATATACAGTAATTAAAATTAATGCAATTAAACCTTGAATAGCTTGTAATTTAATTATTTGAATTATAGTTGCTTTCAGATTATTACCCTTTTTTATTTAGCCCATAATTATAGCATAGATTAATAGATAAGCCAATATAATTTAGGATAAAATGTATTAGCCTGAAATATTTTAAGCTATTAATGCTTTTATTAATCATCTCATGCTATTAGATATCACTTAATCCCAATAAGGTGTATTTTAGATTAAGGTAATCATCAACTCCATATTTAGAGCCTTCTCGCCCTAATCCAGATTCTTTTACTCCACCAAACGGTGCATTTTCACAAGAAACAATACTTTCATTAACACCAACCATACCTACCTCTAATTTTTCTGCCACATAAAATGCTTTCTTAATATCTGCAGTATAAAAATATCCAACCAAACCATAATCCGTATTATTTGCTCGAGCTATTACTTCTTCATCATCATTAAATTTAAAACAACATGCTACAGGACCAAATACTTCTTCCTTAGCTAAACGCATATCTTCATTAACATCAATTAATAAGGTTGCTTGATAAAATGTACCACCATCTGATTGGTGAATATTACCACCACAAATTACTTTAGCTCCATTATTGACGGCATCTTGTACTAAATTTGACACTTTGTTTAAAGCATCTTGATTAATTAAAGGACCTAAATCAACTTCATTTTTGCAACCATTGCCAATTTTTAAAGCTAATATTTTAGATTTAAATTTATTGATAAATTCATCATAAACTGCTTCATGAATATAAAAACGATTAACACAGACGCAGGTTTGTCCATTATTACGAAATTTAGCTGCTATTGCTCCAGTTACTGCTAAATCAAGATTTGCATCGGAAAATACAATAAATGGAGCATTACCACCTAATTCTAAGGATAATTTTTTTAAAGTGTTAGCAGATTGTTCCATTAAATATTTGCCTGTTTTAGTTGAACCAGTAAACGTTATTTTCTTTACTTCTTTACTTGCCAACAATACTTGACCAATTTCAACAGCATCACCTGAAACAATATTTAATAGACCATCAGGAAATTTAGCTAACTGAGTCAAAACAGCAAATGCAGTTGCCGTCAATGGGGTTTCTTCAGATGGCTTCCAAACTACACTACAACCAGCAGCCATAGCTGCACCAAATTTGCGTGCAAACATAGCTAGAGGAAAATTCCACGGTGTGATCGCCCCAACAATCCCTATAGGCTCCTTGGTAACAAATATTTTACTATTAACATGATTAGCAGGAATAATATCACCATAAATACGTTTAGCTTCCTCAGAAAACCATTCAATAAAACTAATAGCATATTCTACTTCTGCTAATGACTCATGAAATGGTTTACCTTGCTCAAGAGTAATTATACTTGCTAAATCAATTTTATATTCACCCATAACTAATGTGAGATTATTAAGCAATTTAGCCCGTTGTTTAGCAAGTAATTTTTTATTTGTTGCTAATCCTTTTTTGGCAGCCAATATAGCCGCATAACATTCATCTTTACCACATTTTGATATTTCAGCAATACAACTACTATCAGCTGGATTAATTACTGAATAAGTATTTGCAGTATTAAGCCACTGCCCATCAATAAATGCTTGAGTTTTAAATAAGATTGACTTTTTCATATTGATTATTTTAATTTAAATTAACCCCACCCTAAAGGGCGAGGTTATCAGCTGAGTTAGTTAAAATTTACTGTTTGCGCCAAATGGTGCCGTTTTTACCATCTTCAAGCACAATTTTATGTTCTAATAATTGATCTCTAATTTGATCCGACAAGGCAAAATTACGTTCATTACGTGCTTGATTACGCTGTTTAATCAATTCCTCAATTACCTCACCAGATAATTCCGCTCCAGCTTGAAAAAAGCTTTGCGGATCATTACTGATTAAACCAATAGTTAAAGCTAAATTAAATAATAACTGTGCTAATTCACTATCTTTACTACGATTTAATTCACCAATTAATTCAAATAATACACTAATAGCTAAAGGTGTATTAAAATCATCATCCATAGCAGCTTTAAAACGTAGCGCATAAGAATTTTGCCAATCAATAGTAGATAAACTAACATTAAACTCACGTAATGCTTGGTAAATTCGTGCGAGATTATTTTTACAATCAAGAATACAATCATGGGTAAAATTTAATGGACTACGATAATGCGTTTTCAACATAAAAAAGCGAATTACTTCTGCATCATATTGATCTAATACATCACGTAAAGTAAAAAAATTACCCAATGATTTAGACATTTTCTCATCATTAATATTTAAAAATCCATTATGTAACCAATAATTTGCAAAATTGCATCCATTATGTGCTTCACTTTGTGCTATTTCATTTTCATGATGAGGAAACTGTAAATCTTGACCACCGCCATGAATATCAAAATTTTTGCCTAAAATATGTTGTGACATAGCTGAACATTCAATATGCCAACCAGGGCGACCTTTACCAAAAGGTGAATCCCAATAGACCTCATTAGCTTTAGCAGCTTTCCATAATACAAAATCAAGTGGATCTTCCTTTGCCTCATCTATTTCAACTCTTTCACCTGCATTTAAATCATCTAAACTTTTGCCAGATAATTTACCATAATTAGCAAATTTGCGAACTCGATAATAAATATCACCATTTTTGGCTTGATAAGCAAATCCATTATTAAGTAGATTTTGAATAATTGCTAACATTTCTTGAATAAATTCAGTTGCTTTTGGTTCAAAATCAGGACGCATTACTCCCAAACGGGCAAAATCTTGATGCATAAATTCAATATAACGGCTAGTTAATTCCTGAATTGTTTCATTATTTTCTAAAGCTCGTTTAATAATTTTATCATCAATATCGGTGATATTCTCAACAAAAGTAACCTGATAATTACTAGCAATAAACCAACGTCGTATCATATCAAATACAACGGCTTTACGTGCATGACCTAAATGACAAAAATCATAAACTGTTTGTCCACAGACATACATTTTTACTTGATTAGCAATCAGAGGTATAAATGGCTCTTTTTGTTTAGTTAAACTATTGTAAATTTTCATATGCTGATCTTTATCAAATAATTATTTTATTTTTATACCTAATGTTTTAAATTTGCGGTACAAGTGAGCACGGTCTACTCCTGAAGCTTCAGCAATTTTAGTTATATTACTTTTATACTTATTCATATGATAAATAAAATATCTACGCTCTAAAGTTTCTTTAATCGTCTTTAATTGATCATTTAAATCTAGGGTAATAATTTCTGAAACATCTTCAATAATACCTAAGTCATTGGTTTCTTCTTTTAATACATGTTTATCAACTAAAGGTAATAATTTGCTTAAGGACAATGGTTTTTCTAAAAAATCACGTGCGCCAATTCGAATAGCTTCTAAAGCACTGGTAATTGATGCATGACCTGACATCATAATAACTGGTGAAGTAATCCCATTAGATAAGAAACGCTTAAATAATGAAACCCCATCCATATCTGGTAACCAAACGTCCATTAAAATTAAATCAAAACGGTGTTCTTTAACAATTTTATCTGCTTCTAATGCATTTTCAGCTAGTTTTACAATATAGCCTTCATCTTCTAAGCATTCACGTAATAATTCCCTAATCCCTAATTCATCATCAACAATTAAAATTAATTTGTCCATGTCTCTCTAACCTTCTAAGATAAAAATTAATTAACAAGTGGTAATTTTACTACAATATTAGCACCGCTGTCATTAAATACTTCTATTTTTCCATTATGTTCATCAATTATTTTTTTAACTATCGCCATCCCCAAGCCACTTCCTTTGACTCCTTTAGTAGTCCGATAAGGTTCAAATAAATTTTCAATAATAAT
>JBDLTW010000242.1:0-19348 GCA_039805605.1 Pseudomonadota bacterium | reverse complement strand
TACTTGTATTTACTTGCTTGAATAGTTAAATCACTATAAGTACTACTTGCTAAATTAGTTGCATTTAAACGTAACTCTTGAGTAATTTGCTTCTGATTAGCATTTAAAATCAAATTTAACTCTTGCATAGAAACACCATCAATTGTCCATTTAAGGTTTTCCATGGTTAAATTACCATTATAATTATGATTATTAACTACTCCATAACTACTTTCTATAACTAATTGTTGCTTATCATAGTCATAATGACCATTGGATTGTAATTCAACTTGCCATTGCGGCATATTAATTTTTGTTGTTAATTGTGGAATTAATAAATTATGTTGTAATTCGGGAGTTGTTAAGATACCATTAATTTCAACATTACTCGCAAATTTTTCACTATTAAAGCGAATATTAAAAGTAGGTGATTGATCTAGATTATTAAAATATAATTTAGCATCACGAATGATATATTGTCCAGTTTTACCAACCCAATTTAAATTATTAATTGATAAAGCTCGTAAATTACCAAATTCAGAATTTTTTATGTTTTGGTTATTAAATAAGTCTTTGTATTGATTAGAATTACTTGGTTGATAAACAGTAACTCCATTTAATGCTATTCGACGCACTTTATAATGTCCAAAAATTAAATCCCACCATGACAATTGACAATTAACCGTATTAATATGCAAAACTTCATGTTTATTTAAATCTGTAACACTAAGATTAGCAATAAATAAACTTAAACCATGCCAAGAGCGTGGCTCTGCACTACCATTAATTACTACTGAATAATTTTGATGATTAAATTGCTTAATTAGCATATGTTTAACTTGTTCGGCATCAAATAGATAGTAAAAAAACAATAATGGTAATCCAACAAAGCAGAAAAATATAGCAAAGATTAGCCAAATTAAACCACGAATTAAATTACGTGACAGATGAATTTTATACAATTTATGCTTCATTTAGTCATATACCCTGAGAATAATATTGATGTAACTGATAAACTTGTTCAGCTAAAGATTGTTGATCTTCATTATTATAAATAATGTTATCAGCCTTGGCTAATTGTAGCAAACGATCAACTTGTTTTGCTAGAATAGCATCAAGCATGGACTTTGTCAAACCACTACGCTGATAGACACGTTGTAATAAAATATCATATTCGGCATCAATAAATAAACTGCGATGAATTAAGGATAAGTAATGTGGACTCCTGAATAATAAAGGGACAACAATAATTACATATCGATGCTGAGTCAAATTATTGAGTTGTTCAAGAACCTGCTGAAAAATTTTAGGATGTAAAATTTGCTCTAGTTGTTGATGTAAGTTTGAGTCAGCAAAAACTTTTTCGCGTAATAATTCCCGTTGTAATTTACCATCACGCACTAAATCTGCGCCAAAAGCTTGGCTAATTTCATTAAGAACTAAGCTATTCTCACTGGTTAATTGATGGGCAATTATATCAGTATCAATAATAGGAATGCCTAATTTGGCGAACTGCTTGGCTACAGTAGTTTTACCACTACCAATTAAGCCAGTTAAACCAACAATAAGACTCATCTTACATTCCCAACCAAGTAAAACAACTTGCAGGAGTAAATAACATTAAAATTCCTGCCATGCCCAAAAATGGACCAAAAGGAATTGGATTACCTGAATTAAGTTTACCTGACAAACGTAATCCTATAGCGTAGAAAATACCACAAACTGAGGATAAAATTAATATGCTAATCAAACTTTGCCAACCAAGCCATGCACCTAAAGCAGCCAATAGTTTAAAATCACCATATCCCATACCTTCTTTACCTGTAACTAGCTTAAATAACCAATATAAACTCCATAAACTTAAATAGCCAACTGCTGCACCAATAACTGATGCAACTAAGCTGCCACTAAAATCTCCAGTTAGATTAAATAATAAACCTAGCCAAATTAATGGTAAAGTTAACTCATCAGGTAATAAAAAAGTATCTAAATCAATTAACATTAAAGTTATTAAGATAGCAACTAAAACTAATCGACCAATTAATATCAGTAAATTATCTACTGAATATGTTGCTAAAACAAATAATATTCCAGTAGCTAATTCGACCAATGGATAGCGTAGTGAAATTGTTGTTTTACATTTAACGCATTTACCCGCCAAAAACATATAGCCAAAAAGAGGGATATTACTCCACCACGGCACTAACGTTTTACATTTAGGACAATGTGAACGAGGCGTCATCAAATTAAATTTACTTGTATCTGCTTTTAATTGGCATTCATCAGCAAAAATTTCAATACATTGATTACGCCAAGTTTGATTTAACATAATTGGTAAGCGATAGACTACCACATTAAGAAAACTACCGATACACAAGCCAAAAATTAATACACTAATTATCTTATAAGTCAAATTAGTTAACAATAAATTTATAATTTCATTCATCATATTAACCTACCACATCCCCTAAATTAAATAACGGTAAATAAATTGCCACAATTATTGAGCCTAAAACTCCACCTAGCAATACAATAGTAGCAGGTTCAATCATTGATAATAATGCTTCAATTACCATATCAATTTCTTGATCATAATAATCAGCAATTGATTGTAATAATGAATCTAATGAACCTGCCTCTTCACCAACTGCGACCATTTGATTAACCATCATTGGGAAAATTTCCGCATTGGTCATAGCCGAATATAAACTACTTCCCGACTCAACATTTTTTTGAATAGTCAATGTAGCTGAGCCATACAAGTAATTATCAACTAATAAAGCAATAGAACGTAAAGCTTCATTTAATGGTACTCCAGCAGAAAACAACAATGAAAGAGTTCTCGTCCAGCGTGATAATAGAGTTTTCTGCGCTAAATCACCAAATAAAGGAATTTTAAAAATAAAGCTATCAATAAAAAATCTAAATTTGGATAATCGTTGATACGATAACCTAAAGGAGTAAACCATTGCACCTAAAGTTGCTAAAACCACCCACCAATAATGAATAATAATATGCGACATTGCTATGACCACCAAAGTTGGTCCGGGTAATTTAGCATTCATACCTTCAAATATCTTTTGAAACTGTGGTACTACATAACCTAAAACTACGGCCAATACCAACATCGAGACTAAGACGACGATTACAGGATAAGCCATTGCCGATTTAACTTTTCTGCCAACTGCTTCAGATTTTTCTTTGTACTCAATATAACGAATTAACAAAACATCTAAAATACCACCTTGTTCACCAATCGCCAAAAAATTAAGAAATAAACCATCAAAAATCTTAGGGTAAGTACCAAAAGATTCTGATAAACTTAAACCATTTTCAATCCCAAATTTAATATCTTGTAATACTTCCATAAATTTGCGATTTTCTTGTCCACGAATTACTATATCAAATGCTTTAAGTAATGGTACTCCTGATTTTATCACCACTACAAACTGTTTAATAAATACAGTAATTTCGCGTTGTTTAACAGGACTCTTTGACTTCTTCTTCTCTTGGGCATTTTTAGGCGTATATTTAGTTAACGCATGAATTTCCTTAGCACGAGCCAAATTAGCAAAGAAATTCAATTTTTTTTCATGAACAATAGGCTTAGGTTTAAACTGGGCTAGAAATTTATTCAATAACGTGTTTTTGCTATTCAATTTAACTAATGTTGGAGTAATATCGCGCTTACGTAATTTAACTCGAGCAATAATGGCTGTAGGAGCATCAATATTACCACTGACAATATCCCCATTCTTACTACGCCCTTCATAGAGCCAATTTTGATTTTTTTCGTTTATCTTTAACATTGTTTATCCATTAGTATTTGCTTCCACCTCAGCTAATGAGGTTACGCCAAGTAGTACTTTTTGTAGACCACTTTGACGTAAACTTAATACCCCTTCTTTACGTGCTTGATCTGCTAACTCTACAGAAGTAGCATTTAGTAAAATTAAGCGTTTTAATTCATCTGAAATTGGCATTACTTCAAAAATACCAACACGTCCTTTATAGCCATTACCATGACAAGTATTACAGCCGACTGGCTCATATGGTTGCCAACCGTTAGCGATCTCTTCAGGCTTAAATCCAGCAGCTAGTAATGCTTCAGGAGCCATATGTGCTGGTCGTTTACAGTGGGGACATAATTTTCGTACTAACCGTTGTGCAATAATTGCTAAAATCGCATCCCCAACATTATAGGTTGGAATTCCCATACTAACTAGGCGCGTTAGTGCTGATGGTGCATCATTAGTATGCAGAGTTGATAATACAAAATGCCCTGTTTGAGCTGCTTTAATTGCCATTTCAGCGGTATCTTTGTCTCGAATCTCCCCAACCATGATTACATCAGGATCTTGACGCAAAAATGCTCTTAAGGCAATAGCAAAACTTAAACCAGTTTTTTCATTAATTGCCACTTGATTAATTCCTGCTAAAGGTATTTCAATTGGATCTTCTGCTGTTGAAATATTACGGCTACTTTCATTTAAAATATTTAAGCAGGTATATAAAGTAACTGTTTTACCTGAACCAGTAGGTCCTGTAACCAACGCCATCCCATAAGGGCGATTAATGGTATCAACAATAACTTGTTTTTGTTGCGGACTAAAACCTAGTGCTTCAATTCCTAAACTAGCTGCTTTACGGTCTAAAATCCGTAATACAATTTTTTCACCAAATGCCGTAGGTAATGTACTTACCCGAAAATCAATAACCTGACCATGTGAAACTGCTAAACGTAAACGCCCATCTTGTGGAATTCGTTTTTCTGAAATATCTAATTTTGAAACAACCTTAATCCGAGCCGCAATTTTATCTTTAAATCCAGATGGTGGCGTAGCTATTTCGGTTAAAACACCATCAATACGATAACGTACTCGATAATTTTTTTCATAAGGTTCAAAATGAATATCTGAAGCACCAACCTGCACTGCGTCAAAAATCATTTTATGGACAAATTTTACTACAGGTTGATCATCATCACCTGAATTGACCATATCACCAGTATCAACAGTTTCCTCGGTAAATTCTACACCATCTAATTCAACATCATCTAAAGCAATAGTTTTAAAATAATTATTGCTATTGGCATTAATTAGGCGTTCAAGTTGAATTTCTTCAACTAAAATTAGATCAATTGGCATACCAATTTTAAAACTTAAACTATCAAATAAAGTTTTATTAGTTGGATCTGCTATGGCTAATTTTAAACGATTATCACGGACAGCTAAGGGAATTATTTTATTTTCAATAATTAAATCAGTAGATAATATATCTTTAGGCATAAACTCTAAATTATAACTGCTTATGTTAAATAGAGGAATGCCATAAAACTGTGCAATCGTTAATAAAATCGTTTGACTGGCTAGATCAGTTCTAATCTTAGTTAACGCAACAAAAATCGATATTTTATCCCGATTAATTAAATTACTAACTTCTTTAATGTCATCCTGAGTAATTAGCCCAGCTTGACTCATTATAGTAAAAATTCCGCTGTTGATTGTCATAGAGGTTAAATCATTCAAATTAATTAGTTAGTTTAAAATGCAATTACTGCTATATGGGCAATATTTTAGCATAAAATGCTATGGTAAAGTAAAATCGCTAAGCAATTGCACCTATATTTAAGTATAAATTCTGGTATAATATAGCAAATTACTTAATCTAAGTTAGTGCTAAATAAATAAGTGGCACACCGTAAATTTAATTAAATATCTTTTTTAAGGATAATAAATATGAAAATCCCTACTCCTCATATTGAAGCAAATGATAGCAATTTAATTGCTAAAACTGTTTTAATGCCTGGCGATCCTTTACGTGCTAAATTTATAGCAGAAACCTTTTTAGAAAATATTCAGCAATTTAATACTGTCAGAAATATGTTTGGTTATACTGGTACTTACAAGGGTAAACTGGTTTCTGTAATGGGAAGTGGCATGGGTATGCCTAGTATTGGTATTTACTCGTATGAATTATTTGCTTTTTATGGAGTTGAAAATATTATTCGTATAGGCTCTGCAGGTTCCTATGATGCCGATGTTAAATTATATGATGTAATTTTAGCTAAAGATGTTTGGAGCGAATCAAGCTATGCCAAAGTTCAAAATGGCTACCCTCATGATTTTATTGAACCATCAGCATCATTAAATGCTACGATTATGGCAACAGCAAGTAATTTAGGCATTACGGTTAAACAAAATCGTATTCATAGTTCGGATGTATTTTATCGGCAACGTTTTGAAGATTTTAAAGACATTCACGCCAAGCATGGTTGTTGCTGTGTAGAAATGGAATCATTTGCTTTATTTGCTAATGCAAAAATTTTAAATAAACAAGCTGCTTGTTTATTAACCATTTCTGATTCTTTGGTTACTCATGAAGCATCAACTAGTGCTGAACGGCAAAATTCCTTTACCCAAATGATGCAAATTGCATTAGATAGCGCAATCGCAATTTAGGTATTGCATAGCTCATCCCACAATCAGTAGATGAGCTATTTCTTTTTTAATCCCTATTTTCTATTTGATTTATCGATTAGCTTATTCTTTGGCTAATTCAAACTTGCGATTTAATATCTGACTAAGGTCAAATTTAAATCATTTAAGGATGAACCATGTATCATGAATTAAAAAAAACCTATATAGATAAAATTAATAAATTTCGCAATGTACTAGCTAAACAACGCTTTGGTGAAACTATTATTATGAGCGCTCGTTATGCTCAAACTCATCAGCCAGTAGAATTTGGTAAACATTTTGAGCTAGATTATCAAGCAATTAAACAAGGTGATTCTTGGGGTAAAGTTGGAGAACAGGCTTGGTTTCACATTAAAACAACGATACCAGCACATTGGCAACAACAAGCAGTAGTTGCACGAATTCAATTAAATAGTGAAATTCTATTATTTAATTCTCAAGGTTTACCTATTTTTGCATTAACTAATGCCTCAGTTTGGGATAAAGGTTTTATCAAAGATCGTTATATTGTTAGTGAACAAGCTCAAGGTGGTGAAGTAATTGAATTTTGGTTAGACGCTGTTTGTATAGGGGAAACTGATATTGGTAACGACTCATCAGCAGAAACTTTAAATCAAGATTTAGTTGGCGTTTTTAATGGTCAAGTTCATGATCTCAAATTATCAATCTGGTATCCACAAGTCCATGATTTACTAATTGACATTGAAGTTTTATCTAATTTATTAACTAATTTAACGGAAAATTCACCACGGCGCAATCGAATTTTACGTGGCTTAAACCAAGCAATTAATTGTTATGCAGAAAATCCGATTAATGCTAACTCAGCTCGGCAGATTTTAAGTAGATTAATTAATAATCAAGCTAACCAGTCGAGTTTAACCGCTTATGCTGTTGGTCATGCACATTTAGACACAGGTTGGCTGTGGCCAATACAAGCCTCAATTGGTAAAACGGCACGGACTTTTGCTTATCAAACATATTTATTAGATAAATATCCTGAATATGTTTTTGGCGCTTCACAACCTCAACATTTTAAATTTATTCAAGATCATTATCCACAATTATTTAATAAAATTCATCAATTAGTTCAACAAGGACGCTTTGAATTACAAGGTGCAATGTGGGTTGAAGCAGACTGTAATCTAATCAGTGGCGAATCAATGATACGACAAATTATGTATGGGAAAAATTATTTTAAACGTGAATTTGCTGTTGAAGTAACTAATTTATGGCTTCCTGATGTGTTTGGTTATTCAGCTAACTTACCACAAATTTTACGTAAATCAAATGTTAATTATTTTATGACACAAAAAATTTCATGGAACCAATTCAATACGTTTCCTCATCATACTTTTATCTGGCGAGGTATTGATGGTAGTGAAATTTTATCACACTTCTTACCCGCAAATACATATAATGGTAAAGTAAAACCTGAAGAATTAATTGCTGGTGAGGCTAGGTTTAGTGAAAATGGTATAGCTGATGAATTTTTATATTTATTTGGCATCGGTGATGGTGGCGGAGGACCAAGTGAAGAGCATCTGGAACAAGCCTTGCGTTTACGTAATACCGAAGGTTGCCCATCCGTAAAATTAACTAGTGCGAATGAATTTTTCATCCAACAAGATAAATATCATGATCAATTAGAGCGTTGGGTTGGAGAATTGTATTTAGAATTACATCGTGGAACTTTAACTACTCAAGCTAAAATTAAGCAATATAATCGCTATTTAGAAAATTATTTACGTAGTTTAGAAGCTGCTTGTAGTACCTTAGAGTTAAATGATTATCCACATCAATTATTTCAGCAAATTTATCCGTTAATTCTAATTAATCAGTTTCATGATATTATTCCTGGTTCAAGTATCAATCAAGTGTATCAAGAAGCAATTGGCTTTTATCAACAAGCACTAGATTTATCAACTCATATAGTTGATTTAATTAAGCACAAACTAGCTCAAAACTGTCAAGGTAAATTGGCATGGTTTAATGCCAGTGGTTTTAATTATTCTCATCCACTTAAATTGGCTAAAAAATTTAAGCATTATAGTTTTTTTCAAGATAAAATTAAATTATCTACTCAAGAACTGGATGATGGTGTATGGGTAACTTTGGCAAAAGAAATTGATCCATACTCTTGGTTAAATCTGGAATATACCATAGAAGAAGCTAAGATCAATCAAGATTTAGTGCCTAAGACTTTACAATTAATTATTGAAAATAAATTAGTTCGCTATGAGTTTAACCACTATGGACAAATTATTAGCGCTTATGATAAACAAGCTAATCAAGAATTTTTAGCTCAAGGTAATATTTTTCAATTATATATTGATCGTCCATTTTACTGGGATGCTTGGGATATTGACTATGATTACCAAGAAATGTGTATTGCAACTTTACACGCTCATCAGATTGATTATTTTAGCGGTGAAGTTTGCCATGGTTTACGCCTTGAATATAAGATTGGTAATTCTACACTATGGCAAGAAATTAGTTTAGCTCATAACTCTAAGCAGTTAAATTTTAATACTCGGGTAAATTGGCAAGAGCAACATAAAATGTTACGTGTTTCATTTATTACGAAATTAATTAATCCACGCGCTAACTTTGATATTCAATATGGCTATGTTGAGCGACCAACTCACCGTAATACCAGCTGGGATTTGGCTCAGTTTGAAAGTGTTGCACAAAAATATGTTGATTTAGCTACTGCTGATTATGGTGTAGCATTATTAAATGATTGTAAATATGGGCATAAAGTTTTTGATCAAACAATTGATTTAAATTTATTACGCTCGGCAACTAAACCTGACCCATTAGCTGATATTGGAGAACATAATTTTAATTATGCAATTTATCCACACCTTGGCGACTTAGCTCATAGTGATGTGTATATTCACGCATCACAGTTTAATCATCAAGCTTTAATCTTAACAGATTGTCAGATTAATCTTCAATTACCTTTTATGATTAAACAAAATAATGGCATTAGTCTTGAAGTGGTGAAACATGCTGAAGATGCTAAAAGTTTAGTAATACGTTTAGTTGAATATCGTGGACGAACAGGTCAAATTGAATTAGAATTTAACCAAGCTATCACCATTGCCGAAACTAATTTAATTGAATGGATTGATCAGCATAGCGTTATAACTAATCAATTACAACTTAATTTTACTCCATTTGAAATTAAAACGTTTAAATTATTTGTTTAACTCAAGGGCTTATGAATAACTATGACTCCAACCGCTGAATTATATACTGCATTACAAAAATTATATACGCATTTTAATAATACATTATTTGAAAAGCAATTACCTGATGTAATTTTTACTAATCAACGTCAAGTTGGAGTTATGGGGTATTTTTCACCTAATCGCTGGGCATCAAAACAAGGTAAACATTGTCATGAAATTGCCATTAATCCAATTTATGTTGGTAAAGCCTCATTAATTGAGTTAATGCAAACTATGGTACATGAGATGACTCATTGTTGGCAACAATGTTATGGTAAACCTAGTCGTGCTGGTTATCATAATAAAGAATGGGCAAATAAAATGATTGGGATAGGCTTAATTCCAACAACTACAGCTAAACCAGGTGGTAATATTACGGGACAGAAAATGTTTGATTATCCAGAACCAAATGGTTTATTTATTAAAAGCTGTGCTGACTTCATTAAAACACACAATTTTCAATTACCTTGGGTTGATAGGTTTGCGGTTGCCTATCAGGGAACTTTACAATATAGTGAAATTGATATTGAGCAAGTTTTAGCCTCAACACTCAATCAACATATTGAAGATTTATTTGAAGATTTAGAAGATAATTTAATTAAAGAGCAACTGTGCACCACCTTGTCACAACAATTTGGTGAGGAAGCTTTTGCCATGTTAGATCCAAATGCTGAAAAAAAAGTTAAAGCCAAATACAGTTGTCAATATTGTGGAATTAACGTCTGGGGTAAATGTGGCTTACGCTTACGTTGTGATGATTGTGATGAGGGATTAATTGAAAGCTAATTATTCCTAGAAAATTAATAAGGCAACAACCTTACGACCTTCACCGACTAAATAATTAAAAGTTCGACAAAGTGCAGGAATTGGCATAACTTCAAAACCTATTTGTTGTTTTTGTAATGCTTTTAATAGTGGAGCTTCGGGGTATTGGATCTGCCCACCCGTACCAAATAAAATTAAATCAGGTTGAAAATCTAGAATAAACTGATAATTATCTAGTGTAAGTTGACTAATTTGACTAATTGCTAATGGTTGAATACAGTCAGGTGTAACTAAAATATTTGTATTATATTCAATTTGATTGATGGTAACACTATTTAGTGAGTAATGCGAAAACTGATTACCTTGCGTATTATGTAAATTAACTTGCATTTTTACAACCTTTATAGTCTTATTTATTTAACAGCTTCGCCATTTGCCCTAAAATACAGCTTTCCTAGTTTGCGAATTTGGCATTAACCATTTTGTCTATATCCTAAAAATATTACTATTTACCTCAGCTATATTCGTGCATATAGCTGGAGTAAAATATTACCTCGCCATGAATGGTAAGGCTTTATAACATTTTGGATAATTGATTTAATTTTGGAGTTGCTTAGCTACTTTTTTAGCAGCTTCGCTGTTTGGGAAACTCTTAATTAATTTTTTTGCGGTTTGTTTCGCCGCCACATTATTACCTAATTGGGATTGGGCAATATACACTAGACGTAATGCATCAGGAACATATTTGCTATTGCCATTATCAGCAATAAATTTATTCGCTTCAGTAATTGCAGATTTGGCTTGATTACTAGCTAAATATGCAACAGAAAGAAAATATCGAGCTTGTGAAGCACTAGCTTTATCACCAGAATTTATAATTTGATGTAATTCATTAATTGCCTGTTCAGTTTCATTACCTTGAATTTTTTTTATTGCATCTTGGAGCTCTGGAGTTAAAGTACTAGGCTTATTATTAGTTGGAGTTCGCACAGTATTTCGGCTACTATGTCCCGAACTTATACCACTTTCTAAAGCTTGTACACGTAAATCTAAAGCTTGTAATTGTTGACCAATATCACCTTGACCACTAGATTGACCTTGTTCAAGAGTAGTAATGCGACCATTTAATTGATTTATTTGACTTTGTAAATCACTAACTTGATTTAATAAATCAAGAACTTTTTGATTAGATACTTTATTATCAAGAACACCAACATTTTGTTGGATTTGGTTCAAGCGTTGGTTAGTGTCAGCTATTTGCTGACGCGCTTGATCATCAGCACAACCTATTAAAAAAAGGTTTGCTGACAACCCTAGAATTGCCAACAAACTTTTTTTCATGGTTATTGAACACCTTGAGTAACAGTACCATTATATACGCTACCATCAACAACAGGTAAACCGTTGCTATCAGTAGAGTAACCCGCAGGTTGTGCCGCTTTGTATTCAATATCAGCACGACGGTTCATCGCACGATTTTCATCAGTACTATTGTCATATTTAGGTTTTAACTTACCATTTGAAGTTGCTTCAACTTGAGCTTTGTTAGCACCTGTAGCAATTAAAGCTTTCTTAACTGCATCAGCACGTTTTTGACCTAAAGATAAATTGTACTCTACAGAACCGATATCATCAGTATTACCTTGTACTTGTACTTTAGCATGAGGATTAGCTGCTAAATAGCCACCATTTGCTTTTACAATACCAGAATAATCATCTTTAACATCGTATTTATTGAAACCAAAATAAACACTATTGTGGTTTGATACAACTGGAGCTGGAGCTACTGGTTCAGAAGCTACTGGAGCAGAAGCTACTGGCTCAGGTTTAGGTTCTTTGTTAGATGAACATGCAACTAATGCACTTCCAGCTAAAAGTAAGGCTAAAAATTTTTTCATATTTTATTTCCTTTCTAAGTTAATATAAAAATCGCCAACCGTAATTATACACGATTATTATAAATTAAGGTATATAATATTTATGAAAATCTTTAATAATTTTTAAATTAGTTTAATTAGTTGATTTATTGCATAGCTGTTTAAGGCAGTAATCTTGTCAATATGTTAAAATCCTGACTTAATTAATATGGATATTTATAAAGGACATTAATTATGTACCAATTAGCGGTAATTGGCAATCCAATTTCACACAGCTTGTCACCAATCATTTGGCAAGATTTTGCTAAGCAAACAGCAATAGAACTTAATTATACAAAAATTTGTGCGCCAATTGAAAATTTTGAGCTTGTCGTTAACGATTTTTTTGCTCATGATGGGTATTGCCTAAGTGTAACTGCACCATTTAAACAGCGTGCATTTGAATTAGCTGATCAGTATTTAGTTAATAGTCAATTGACTAATACAGCTAATCATCTATTTAAAAAAAATCAGGTTTTAATGGCGGAAAATACTGATGGAATTGGTTTTATGGCTGACTTAGCGAGTTTGCAAATTGATTTAAGCAATAAAAATATTTTATTTATTGGTGGTGGTAGCGTTATTCACTCGGTATTACATAATATTATACAAGCTAAACCACAATCAATTGATTTACTCATGCGCGATCCCAGTAAAATTAGCTCATTTCAATCTAAATATGAGTTAGTTGGACTTTATCAAGTTCAACAACGCTATGATGTAGTAATAAATACTACGCCAAATAGTTTAGATAACCCACTCTTTAGCCAAGTAAAATATTTAGCTCACAATGCGCTTATTTATGATATGCTATATAATGCTAAAGTTGCTTATTTTAACCAAGCTATGCAACAATTAGCACCTAATGCAATAATTGCTAATGGTCTAGGTATGCTAATTCAACAAGCAAAATTAGCTTTTGAGTTAGTTTTTGCTATGCCCGTAGCTACAGAACATTTATATGCACAACTAGCGAAACATATTAGCTAAGTTAATAATGATTTAATTATTTTGATTATGGTGATATTTAATGATAGAATTAGAACAGTTTATGCGAACCAAAATTTTGTTAGGTGAGGAAAAAATTGAGCAATTAGCCAATTCTCACATAATAGTTGCAGGTGTTGGTGGTGTTGGTGGTTATGTGGTAGAAGCATTAGTTCGTGCGGGAATTGGTAATTTAACTATTATTGATCATGATGTAGTTGACATTACTAATCTAAATCGACAGTTAATTACCAATTTGGATAATCTTGGGCAATCTAAAGTTGCACAATTTAGACAAAGAATTAAACAAATTAATCCACAAATTAATTTAGTAACTCAACAAGCCTTTATTGATGCAAATAATTTACCCCAATTATTAGCCTCTAAACCGAACTATGTAATAGATTGCATTGATACAATTGAATCTAAATTAAGTCTAATTACTTACTGTTTAACCCATAAAATTAAACTAATTTCAAGCATGGGAGCAGGAAACCGTATTGATGTAACTAAGGTTAAATTTGCCGATATTAGTAAAACTAAAGAATGTGCTTTAGCGCGTAATTTACGCTTAAGATTACGTAAACTTGGTATTCACAAAGGCTTAACCGTTATTTATTCAGAAGAACAATCCTTTGCTAAACCAATGCTTAATCCTCAAGGTGGGCGTCCGATTAATGGAACAATTAGTTATTTACCAGCATTATTTGGTATAATGTTAGCAGGAAAAGTTTTACAAGAGTTAATATACGATGAAAAATTATGATGTAGTTATTATTGGTGCTGGACCATCAGGAGTAAGTTGTGCTTATAATATTAAACGTAATACACCTAATCTAAAGGTATTAATTGTTGATAAAGCCTCATTTCCACGCTACAAACCTTGTGGCGGAGGAATTTCACCTGAAGTAGCTAATTATCTGGATTTTGATTTATCACCGAGTATTGACTATATCTGTAATGATGTAATTATGGTTGCCAATGGTAAACAAATTAGTGGAGATAAATATCCTCTTTGGATGGTTAGACGTGAAAAATTTGATAGCTATTTATTAGATCAAGCAAAAGCAATTGGTGTTGAATTTATGCCTAATTGTGAAGTTATTCACCTTGAACAGCAGACAAATCAAGTTAGCATTATTTGTGAGCAAATTAGTTTTAATGCTCAAATAGCTGTTTTAGCTGAGGGTGGACGAGGCAAACTGGCTAAAAAATATTCTTATACTAAAGCTAAGCAAAATGTACTAGCGGCTATGGAATATGAACATTATACAAATCAACTCTCGGGAAAACTATATATTGATTTTGACTATAATGATAGTGGTTATGCTTGGAATTTTCCTAAATCGGATGGTTTATCGTTAGGGATTGGTGGTTTAGTCAAAGGTAGAGCTAAAGGTAAAATTGGTTTACCACAACGTTTAGCTAATTATTCAAGCCAATTTGGCGTTAAAAAATTAACTAAAACCAATCTTCATGGTCATCCAATTATGCTATATTCAGGTAAACAACGTTTAGTCCATAATCGGGTAATTTTGGTAGGAGAAATTGCTGGTTGTGTTGATCCTTTAACCGCTGAAGGAATTAGACCAGCAATTAAAAGTGGTTATTTAGCTGCTAAAATCATTAGCCATAGTTTAACTCAACAAGATTTAAATCATTTACGTCATTATGATAAAATTTTCCAGCAAGAAATTGGTAAAGATTTCCAATATGCGCGGTTGATGGCCTATTTTTTAAATCGTAATTTAACTAAAATTTTGCCATTAATTAGTTCACCACAAGCAATCAATGCCTTTATGAGTGTATTTAGTGGTAAAGAATATTATCGGGATAAAATTACTTGGAAAAAAATTGGAAAATTTATCTTAAGAACATGGCGGTGAGTGAGGTGGTGAGCCAATCCCTTGGCACTTGCTAGTCTACATATGGCTGCTTCGTTCCCGACCTGACCAGGTTTTGTAGTAGTCAATGCAAGGAGACCCACCATTGATTTATTTGAGGTAGTGATTATATCAGATTTTATTTAATTGTGTAATTTTTTTTAGGAGTTTTTTATTTATGAGTACAGTTTTGGAATATGGTAAAGTAGCAAAATTTTTGCACTGGATTATTGGTGGACTAATTATCTTACAATATTTAGGTGGAATTAGTCTTGATTTTACTGGCTATTATTGGTTGCATATTCAATCTGGTTGTTTAATTCTTGTCTTAGTAATTTGTCGAATTTTATGGCGAATTACTCAACCTTATCCCAAGGCAGATGCTAGTTTAAGTCGTAGTAATCAAATTGCTGCCGCTAGTGGTCATGGAATTTTATATTTACTAATTTTTGCAATTCCTGCTTTAGGGCTATTCTTAGTTTTAACTAAAGGTAATGAATTAACCTTATTGGGTATTCACATACCTGCATTATTTACGCCATGGGCACGTCCTGAGCGTCACATAATTAAAGAATGGCATGAATGGTTAGCACATTTGATGATTATCTGTGTTGCAGGGCATGTTTTAGCTGCCTTAGCTCATCAGTTCATTCATCGACGTCCTATTTTAAGCCATATGCTTCCAAAATGTCTAGCTAAATATCTTGAGCAGTAGAAATAGCTAATTATGTCAAGCAGAAAAACAAATTTATTACGTTCTTTAGCTAGTGTCAGTAGTATGACACTAGTTTCTCGTATTTTTGGTTTTGCCAGAGATATGCTAACAGCAATTTATTTTGGTGCAGGACCATTAACTGATGCATTTAATGTTGCTTATAAATTACCTAATTTATTGCGCAGGGTTTTTGCCGAGGGAGCATTTTCTCAAGCTTTTGTTCCCGTTCTTTCGGAATACAAAAACACTCGGAGTCATCAAGAAACTCAAGAATTTATTGCCTGTGTTATGGGGGCATTAAGCTTAGTTTTATTGATTATTACCGTATTAGGCATGATTTTTGCAAGTAGTGTAATTTGGATTACCGCACCAGGTTTTACTAATGATCCACAAAAATATGCAATAACCGTTGAACTATTGCGCATTACCTTTCCTTATATTCTATTTATTTCTTTAGCTTCATTGCTTGGTGGTATTTTGAATACTTGGGGCTTGTTTTCTATTCCTTCGTTTACACCAACCATACTAAATTTAAGTTTTATTTTCTTTATTTTAGTATTACGTCATTGGTTTCATCCACCAATTTTAACCTTAGCTTGGGCAACTTTTGTTGGTGGATTTTGTCAACTAATGTTTCAAATTCCACATTTAAAACGCATTAATATGTTGGTAATGCCTAAATTAAACTGGAACAATCCTGCAGTAAAACGAGTAATACGGTTAATGGGTCCAGCTATATTTGCAGTATCTATTGCCCAAATTAGCATGGTAATTAATACTATTTATGCATCATTTTTACCTAGCGGTAGTATTTCATGGATGTATTACGCTGATCGATTAATGGAGTTTCCAACAGGTGTGTTGGGGGTGGCATTAGGCACTATTCTGCTACCGAGTTTATCACGTCATGCTAGTTCAAAAAACATTGTTAATTTCTCAAAAATTCTTGACTGGGGCATTCGTTTATGCTTATTACTTGCTCTACCAGCAACTATTGGTTTAGGTTTATTAGCTCGTCCTTTGACCATGACATTGTTTATGCATGGTAAATTTACCCTACATGATGTAACCATGACTAGCTATGCTTTGATTGCTTATTCAGTTGGGTTGCTTGGATTAATTTTAGTCAAGGTATTAGCACCTGGATTTTATGCTAATCAAGATATTAAGACACCAGTTAAAATTGCTATTTTTGTGTTAATTTGTACGCAAATTATGAACTTAATCTTTATTGGTCCATTTAAACATGCTGGATTATCTTTATCTATTGGTTTAAGTGCTTGTTTAAATGCCAGTTGTTTATGTTATTTCCTAATTCGCAAACAACTATATCAGCCACAAGGAAATTGGGGGCAATTTTTGCTACGCTTAATTATTGCCGTAATAATTATGAGTTTAGCAATTGAAATAGCATTACATTACCTACCTGTAAATTTTGCAGGAGTGATGTGGTTAAGAATAGTTAGTTTAGTTGTAATAATAATCATAGCAGCGATTGCTTATTTTAGTGCATTATTTGCTTTAGGTTTTAGAGTTAATGATTTTAGCCATAAAGAAGACTAATTATTATTACTATTTTACATGAAAATTAATGCCTTAGCTAACAACTAAGGCAAACCTAAGCATTTGATTTAAATCTTATCGCCCAATTAAAAAAATTACTTCTTGCTTAGTTAAATCAATTTTTTTATTTTTCCACTCACTAAGTGAATAGCTCAAAATTTGTTGTTGCGGTGTCATTAAATTTAAACCTAAACACAATTTTAAATCGGGGTGAAGAGTAGCACAAATATTATCAAATAAGCGCTGATTACGAAAAGGTGCTTCAATAAAAATATATGTTGTTCCATCATGTAAAATTTGTTGATTTAATTGCTTTAATTGGCTACGGCAATTATTTGGATCAGCAGGTAAATAACCTAAAAATGCAAATTTTTGTCCATTTAAACCACTAGCCATTAAGGTCAATAAAATTGAACTTGGACCAATTAAAGGTATTACTGGGAAATTAAGTGCATGAGCTAAGGCAACCACGCGACCACCAGGATCAGCAACTGCAGGACAACCACAATCAGAAATTAAGCCAACATCAAAACCTTGTTGCAAAGGAGCAATTAATTGTGAGTAGTCTTGTTTGTGTTTATTTAATTCAATAACTTGCAATTGTTGTAATGGTTTATTTAAAGCCAATTGTTTTAAATGCGCACGACCAATTTTCGCCGTTTCAACAATAAAATGTTCCAAATGAAGAATTTGTTGTCGTTGTTCTTCAACTAGACCATGACCACTAATTTCTGGATTAAGACTGGTTGGAATTAGATATAATTTAGGCATATTTTATCTTTAAATTGAAGTAAATTATTTATTGTTTAGTACAATTATAAACGGCATAACTACGTTGCCCTTGGTTAACTGTTGAGGTAGCAACTACTGTATTACCTTTTAGGTTTGCCGCTTGATTACGAGCTAAAATATCTAATTGGTCTTCAGTTTTTTCTTGGCTTTGGAATGTATCGGCTTTCTTCCAAACAGAAACAGTAATATCATTAATTTTTTTACACGTTGTTGAATCATTAATAGTTGATGAAACTACCACGTCTTTTGCCTCAGGGTTTAAGCTGACAAATGAACAAGCACTTAAAATACCTATTAATAAAACAATACTATATTTTTTCATAATAACTCCCATAAATTAAAAATTATATTTAAATAAATCTAGGCTAATTTGTCAAGCACAATAATTTTAGTTCTAGCTACCAAGGTAATAAACTTACTAAGGTTTAACTTGGGTTGACGATCAGTAGCCGCCTGAATAGTCTGACGAATAAATTCATTTAGTTGCTTAGTACTTGGTAAAGGCAATTGATGCAACCGTAAATAATAACTAAGCAAATTACGTTGACGTAAATTAGATAACTGACTAAATAATTGCCGATTTAAGTCACCATTAATGGTTTTAATTTGCTGATAGTCTATAGTAGCTAATTCATCATTTAATTGACTAGCTAACTGTAATTGTTCGACACTATTAATTAATTTACTCTGGATATATCGATCAAAATCAATTAATTGTGGAATAATTTGATTACGTAGAAAATTCCTTAAATAACGATTATCCTGATTACTTTCATCTTCAATATGATTTAAATTATGCTCCAAGGCATAATTAAGTAACTGTACTTTAGATAAATTAAGCAACGGTCGCCAATAGTATTGTTGTTGACGTTTCACTAAATTACGCATAGCTGCACTATTATGGAGATCACTACCCCGTAAAATCTGACTTAACATAGTTTCAATTTGATCATCTTGATGATGAGCCAAAACTATTACGTTGGCAGAACTCTCTTGAAATTGTTGATAGCGTAATTTGCGTGCGCTATTTTCTAAG
>JBDLTW010000241.1:0-4211 GCA_039805605.1 Pseudomonadota bacterium | reverse complement strand
TTCATAACAATTATCGGCAGACTTATCCCAAATACCTTGATGCAATAAATTATTTTTTTGTACTACTCGACGTAATAGCATAATAATTTCACCAATAACCATTTCAACAACACTACGAGTATTGCTATAAGGTGCATTAAAAACACAAATTCCGCGCTCACTAGCGGCTACCAAATCAATTTGATTGGTACCGATACAAAATGCACCAATTGTAGTTAAACGCTTAGCAGATTGCAAAACTCGGCGGGTTACCATCGTTTTAGAACGAATACCTAGTACTGAAACATCTTTAATTTTTTCACATAATTCATCTTCGCTTAAACTCCCTTTAAGTGTTTCTACACTATAGCCTTCTTGGTGCAACAGTTCAATACCGTTTGGATGTAAATTCTCTAATAATAAAATTTTAATTCGATTACGTGGATAAGAAATTGCGCGTGGTAAATCATGCATAAATAAAAATTCATCAAAATTTTTAATTACCATATCTGCATGATTAATCACTTTTTCTCGTGCAACATTTTCAACAAAAGCATAAAATTTATCAGCTACACCTGCTTGACGAATTTCATAATCAGTAAAACCATCACCAATAACATAAACTTCACCAGCCAATGCTAAATTTTTCACCACGCTAACTTTACCACCATCATGAGCTAATGGATTAGTACTATCTAAACCAAGAATATTACCATCATCATCTAAAATTAAACGATTAGCAAAAATATGTTCTGATTTAACTCCATATTTAGTTACTACTGGTTGAATATATTCATGAAATCCACTTGAAACTATATAGATTTGCTCCGCATAAGTAGAAATAAATTGCTGATTACGAGCAAATGATGTTGAAACTTGTTGTAATAATTGATCTATTAACAGTTGCAAATGCTGTTGATTAGCATTTAATAATTGTAGACGTTGCGTCAAACTAGAACTAAGTGATAACTCTCCGTTCATACCTAAATCAGTAATTTGTTGAATTTGAGCTACTAATTCTGCACTATTTGCTTGTCCAGCCAAAGCTATTTTAGCTAACTCATCTAAAGCTTCAACTTGAATAAAAGTACTATCAAAATCAATAATAAAATATTTCTGTGCCATAACTAATTAAACTCCTAAAAATTGATTAATAATTTGAATGGGATGGGCTAATTTTTGCTTAAGTTGGTGTTTAACTTGTGAACGGCAAGAATAACCACTAGCTAAGTAAATTATTTGCGGATTAGCTAAATGCGATTGCCAGTGCATAGCAAATAATTGTTGTGAATTGGTCTGCTGTTCAGCCAAATGACCATAACTACCAGCCATACCACAACAACCTAAATTCTTTACTTGTAAATTTAAATTTAATTTTTGATAAATTTTTTGCCATAGAACTGCATCTTGAGGAAGCAAAGCTTGTTCAGTACAGTGTGGTAATAAACAATAATTAACCGTATGGTCAAACTTTGCTACTAAATTAGTCAATTGTGTTAAATCAGAACTTAAATATTCAGCAATACTTTGCACTTTACCAGTTAATTTATTGGCAAATTTAGCAAAATCATCGCGAAATAAATTAACTAATGTATTTTCTAAACTAAGTACAGGAATATTTGCTTCCAATAATGGATTAACTAATTGAGCTAGTTGCTGACTATTGTGTTTAAATTGTTCAAGCATTCCTGCAACTAATAATGCCTTACCACTAGGTTGTGGCATAATTAAATAAGGAATTTTATTTAGTTTAACTAATACTTGACAAGTATCCCAAAGTACATTTTGTTCAAATAGTCCTGTAAATACATCAGTAAAAATTACTACTGCATTAGCTGGTAGTTGCTTAACTTGCTGTGCTGAATGATATAATTTAACCTTATGGTATTCCAATTGTTGGTTAAATGTAGCCAGTGAATTAAATTTTGGTAAATTAATTAAGCCTAAGCGTTGTGGAATTAATTGATATCCAGATAATTTATTCCATAACCAAGGAAATTTGGCTATCCATGGTGCTAGATGCTCAATATAAGCTAAAAGCAGTTCACGAAGATTACGCTTTGCATAGTATTTATGATAATGTGCTAAAAATTTACTGCGTAAATCAGGAATACGCACTTGAGTTGGACATTTACCACTACAACCATGACAAGATAAGCAACCATTTAATGCCTCATAAGCATCTTTGGCTGCCTGTTGGTGCGCCGAGTTTGATTGCGGTTTAGTTCTTAACCATTGTTTAATTAATGTTGCACGACCTTTAGGTGAATGAATTCTGTTTCCCGTAACTTTGTATGACGGACACATTACATTGACAGGATCACGATTAAAACATGCGCCATTTCCATTACATAAAATTGCACCGCTAAATTCATCTTGTAAGGTTTGCGGAATTATTTGATCTAATTCACCACGCATAGTTACTTGTTCAATACGTTGTAAAGGTATATGTGGATCACTAGTCGTTAATTTACCTTGATTTAAACGATTATTTGGGTCAAATAAGGCTTTGATTTGGCATAATACAGGATATAAGATTGGACCAAAAACATGTGGCACAAACTCACCACGGTAACCTTTACCATGTTCACCCCATAAAATTCCTTGATAGCGATCAAGTATACTTATTACCAATTCAGTAATTGGACGAATTTGTTGTCGATCATTGCTCTGTTGTAAATCTAATGCAGGACGCACATGAATACAACCGACATCAACATGCCCATACATCGCATAATTAAATCCGAGTTTATTTAACTCTAGCTGTAGATCGTTAACAAAATCAGCCAAATATTGCGGTGGAACAATTGCATCTTCAACAAATGCTATTGGTTTACGTTTACCTGGTAACTTAGCTACTAATCCAACTGCCAAAGAACGAATTGACCATAATTGATTAATTTGTGAATTATCTTGTATTGTCACAAAATTATTATTTCGTTGACTTAAAGCTAATTCAATTAAATTAAGTTGTTGATCTAATTCAGCTTGACTATTAGCAACAATTTCCATAAAATTAGAGACATAATTTTCTTGTTCACAATTTAATAATTTGGCTAAAGTTGGCCAATTAGGTAAACTCTGTGCGCTTTGTTGTACTTTTTCATCAATCGCTTCAATAGCTAATGGTTTAAATTGGATTAAAAATTCAGCATCACGCAATGCTTCAATAAAATTTGAGTAATGAATTACAATTAATGCCTTATATTGAGGTATCGGTAATAAATTTAATTTAGCTGCTGTAACCAAGCCAAGAGTACCTTCTGACCCAGCAATCAAATAATTGAGATTGACTTGTTGGTTTTGATAAGCTTGGCGAATATTATAACCAGAAAGTGGACGTTTTAATGGAGGAAATCGTTTGTCAATTTCAGTTTGAACATCTTGTAATAAATTAATTAGCGGTTGTTCAAATTTATTACTTGTAATCGTATCTAAGTTATTAATTTCACTACCATCAGCTAAAACTAATTGTAGACCAATTAAGTGATCAGAAGTCTTACCATAAATTAAAGAACCTTTACCTGCAGCATCAGTTGCAATCATTCCACCAATAGTAGCACGATCAGCAGTTGAAACATTCGGTGCAAAAAATAAACCATGTGCTTGAAGCTTCCGATTTAAATCACTTAAAATAACTCCAGGTTCAACACTAATTGTGCGCTGTTGTGGATCAAATTCAATAATTTTATTCATGTAACGACTAAAATCAATCACTATACCTTGAGTTAAAGACTGACCATTAGTTCCCGTTCCACCACCTCGAGCACAAAAATGAAAGTTAGCATAATCTGTATTTTGACTTAGCTGTAAAAGAGTAACCACATCTTGATGATTTTTAGGTTGTGCTACTGCTAATGGCATAACCTCATAAATACTGTTATCTGTAGCATTTAATAAGCAAGTTGCTTGATCAAAATGAAAATCACCTTTAAATCCTACTTGAGTTAATTGTTGTTTAAATTGCTGTAAAAGTAAACTAAATTCATGTTTCATCTAAGCTACCAGTTCGCCGACTTTACCATTAATGGCAAAGATAAGAACTGCCCTTTCTTTAAATAGTTGTTGTTCTAGTTATTAGCCTAATACAATTTCTACATTTCTGTATCACTTTAGCCAATCTATTACTGAACAAAATTTTGCTTTTCTTCGATATATACTAAAAATAAACTATTTTGCGAAAATATTACTATAATAATGTCATTAATTTAACCGCAGAAAAAAATCTTTGA
>JBDLTW010000240.1:0-2842 GCA_039805605.1 Pseudomonadota bacterium | reverse complement strand
AATCATGATTAATAAAATGGTAATAAGCTTTAAGTAGTTTTTGTTTTAATGTTAATCGAATTAGATCCAATTGAATGTGTTGAATATCATTAATACCACTGGGAGCTAGACCAGCACTAAGAATAGTATAATTATTTTTTAAAGCTAAAATTTGTCGATAGACTCGTGAATCTCGTTGCAAATCGGATAAACATATAATTAGAATTGTTTGTTTTTTCACTTATAATTACTTTCTTGCTTGAATATGCCACATAAATATTAATGTTTTAGCGCATGACTGATAGATATTTTATTAAAGGTAAATTATATAATATAATACAAAATACTTCTGCTATAATAAAGCTTATTAAGGCAAATTTAATTCCCAAGAGCGGAATTAACAACAAACTACCAATACGAGCAATAAAATATAAAATAGTAATAAATAAAAACCAGCGATGCTTACCTATCACCACCAAAGCACCACTAGTAGGACTATTAATTAGCATAATAAATGACATTAAACATAAATAATGAGCAAACCATCCAGCTTGTTGCCATTTGCTGCCAAAAATTAGAGGAAACAATTGTTCAGCATAAGTAAATAAAACTGCACAAGGAATTAAGCCTAATAAAAATAATTTTAACCAAGTATTTAATAAAAATTGGTATGGTTTATTCTGCTGTTGATAGCGTTTAGTAAATTCCTGATAAAACACTTGAGCAAAAGCTCCACCAATTAAACTTAATGGTATTGCTAAAACACGATTAGCTAAAGCATATTGCCCAGCACTAGCAACACCAAGAAATTTATTGATTAAAATCAATACTAGCTGCAACGATGCCGTATCCAACAGCGCACCAACTAATTGATACTGAGGAAACTCACGATATTTAAGCATATAATAGCTTAAATTAGTGAATAGTTTAGCCTTAATTACTGAACGACTTGAGTAAATTAATAGGCTTCCATTAACAAAAGCCAAACTTAAATTAACCAAAATTAAACCATAAGCACCTAATCCAGCATAACCAATTATTAATTGTAAAACAACACTACTTACACCTATAATAATTCTTATATTAGTTAAATAACGATATTCTTGATTACGAGTTAAAATACTAGTTCCAATTGAATTTAATGCTACACCAGTTAACCAAAATATAAATAAAAATTTGATACTCCATGGCAAATAAAACCCTAACCATAAATGAGTTAAACTAGGAATTGCTAATAATGTGGCATAAATAAAACCAGTTATTATACTCAATTGACACGATAAACTAGCTAAAGCATTAGCTTCTTCATTATCTTTAGCTAATACAATTGTACGCTCATAACTTAAGGCACAAAAAATTGGAAATAAATTGACTAAAGCTTGTAAAGTCGCAAACTTACCATAATCATCAGGAGTAAAAATTCGGGTTAGAAACGGTTGGGCAATTAACGAGCAGATTTGAACCAAAATAGCTCCGCTCATTAATTTGGTGACATTTTTGGCAAAAGAACTTTTAAGCATAAAAAATCCATAGTACACTGAATTTATTAAACCAGTGTACGAACTATATATAATACTGAAAAATTAATTAAATTGATTAGCTAACCAACTACCATATAATGGATTAGGGAAAATAAAATAACCTTTACCAAATTTAGCGTAATCAACTTCATTACCTGTTAAGGCATTCATTTTAGCTTGTTTAAACTCTGGGAAATCTTGAATATTATCACCAAAGAAAGCAATTACTTGATGTGCAGGTAGTTCATTTGACCATACCATTTGTTTAGCATCATACTTACCAGTAATTACTGCTTGGAAACGTGGGTTTTTATTAGTTGGTGTTGCAGAGTTATCATTAGCTAATAGTATTTGGTCAAAATAAACACTTTCTTGGCGTAGATTAGCAAGAGTACTATCTAAAACTTTACCACTATTATCACTAAATGTGCCATCACGATTAGAGACTAAACTAACATAACCACCTAATTTATGCACTAAATTAACAAAAGCTAGTGCACCAGGTAATGCCACTGATTTATGTGGATTAGCCACATAACGACTAAAATTAGATTCAGAATCTACTAATTGACCACATTGGCGAAAATACCATGAATTATCCAAGATGGTTTCATCAATATCTAAGATCACACCCCAAGTTTTGGGCTTTAAATGTTGCTGTTTAACTGTGTTTTCAACATACTGAGTTCCCAAATTATATCCTTGAGCATATAATGCTTTTTTTTCTGCTGAATTACGATACCATTTTACTGCATTCGTAATTTCTACTTGCTTAACCTGACTTGAACAACTTTGTATTTTCTCATTAGCAAAAGTACTACAGGCACAACCGACTAAAATTAAGCTTAAAATCTTTTTCATAATTACCTTTCTTAATTAAATAAAATACTTTACGACTATTCCCAACTCATGAATACTTTGTGCCAAATTCGCTAAAAATTTAGCTGATACTTGACTAATTAACTCACCTTCAACTAATGCAGGATTGCGTGCAGTGGAGTATAATAAAACACCTTGAATTAATGGTTTAATTTCACCAATTAAATGAATAAATGCATTTTGCTCTAAAGTACTAGGTTCTTGACTAGCATAATTAAACCAACAACTTTGGATATATGTAGGACAAAGTTGACTAACTTGAGCTAGACGTTTTTTTATTCCCACTAAATCTAATTGTACCTGATTAACTTGATTAATTCCAGAACTAGTAGCTCGATCAATTTTAAACCAAACTTCACCATTAAGTCTGGCTATTATTTCAACTCCTTGTTGGACTTTGGAACGATGAAACTCACTACCATTACTAATTAGAATTGTTTTAACCGCTGTGCAATCTAATGAAA
>JBDLTW010000239.1:0-4731 GCA_039805605.1 Pseudomonadota bacterium | reverse complement strand
TCTGGAACTATTTATTGGGGTGGGCAATGTGGAGATAATTACCAACAAAATTGTATTTACAGCCTAACATCTAATCAAGAGAGCTTTCAATCAATGTCTCTTCCTGATAGCATTAAAACAGGTGGTTCTTTAGTTAATTTAACTATAAATAATAATACGTTATATGGATATTTGGGTAGTGGTTCTTCTGGTATCGGGCAAATTTATAAATATGATGGTTCTTCATGGTCATCAATAGATTTACCTGATGATAATAATAATGTTAATTCAATAGTAGCAGATGGTGGTAATAATTTATATATTGTTGCATATTCAAATAACTCAGTAAATAATAAATTATTTGAATATACGGATAATGAATGGAAGGAAATTACAACACCAAGTGTTGACGGTTACCAATTAACAAATATTGCTTATAATCATGGCAATATTTATTTAGAGTTAGAGAGTTCTGATGCCTCATCATATCAAATATACTCTATGGTAGCAAATAGTGTTAGTGCTAACAGTGGTAATTGGACTAAGTTAAATGAAATACCATTAACTACTGGCGGTACTATTAATAGTGGAATTTCTGTTGATTACTATGGTAATGTTTATATTAGTGTGGAAACTGGCAATTCAAACTCTATGAAGTCTTACTATCAATTAGCAGTTGCAGCTGAAAGTAATTAACCTAATTGTTGTAAATAGCGAATTTTAACAATCACTTATACAATACTCCCAGCCGACTTAGTTGGGAGTATTCTTCTAGTTAAAAGCTTAGTTAAAAATTAAGTTTTGTTGACTATCACAATCAATTAAAATAGTTTGCTGTGGTAAATACTTACCTTGCAAAATGGCTTTTGCCAATGGGTTTTCAATTTGTTGTTGAATAGCTCTTTTTAGTGGTCTGGCACCATAGATAGGATCAAAGCTAATTTCTGCAAGTAGCTCTAAAGCGACTTGGCTAATTTGTAAATTAAGTTGCAATTTAGCCAAACGCTGTTCTAAGTTTTGTAACTGAATACGCGCAATTTGCCCAATTGCTGTTTTAGTTAAACTATGAAATACTACCACTTCATCAACACGATTGACAAATTCAGGGCGGAAAAAATGTTTTAATTCATCATAAACCACGGCTTTAATTTGACTATAATTAGCATCAGGCATAGACTGAATTTGCTGAGATCCAATATTTGAAGTCATAACAATTACGGTATTACTAAAATCAACGGTACGCCCTTGGCTATCGGTTAGACGTCCATCATCTAAGACTTGTAATAATAAATTAAATACTTCAGGATGGGCTTTTTCTACTTCATCTAACAAAATTACACTATAAGGTTTGCGTCTAACTTGTTCAGTTAAATAACCACCTTCTTCATAACCAACATATCCGGGAGGCGCACCAACTAGGCGTGAAACACTATGTTTTTCCATATATTCAGACATGTCAAGACGAATTAAATGTTCTTCACTATCAAATAAAAAACCTGCTAATGCTTTACATAATTCAGTTTTACCGACGCCTGTTGGACCTAAAAACAAAAATGAACCATAAGGTTTATGCGGATCAGCTAATCCAGAACGTGAGCGTCGAATAGCATCAGCAATAGCCATAACTGCTTCATCTTGTCCAACAATACGTTTATGTAATAATTGCTCCATTTTTAATAACTTATCTTTCTCACCTTGGAGCATTTTACTAATTGGAATACCTGTAGCTCGAGAAACTACTTCCGCAATTTCTTCTGCACCAACTTCGCTACGTAATAATTGTAACTGCCGATGTTCACCAGCTTCAGCTTGGTTAAGTCGGTTATTTAACTGAGGTAATTTACCATATTCTAATTCAGCAACTTGTTGCCAGTTTCCTTGACGTTTATAATTTTCAATTACTGATTTCAGTTGATCAATTTCATTTTTGATTGATTGCGCACCTTGCACTAAAGCTTTTTCGCTAGTCCAAATTTCTTCTAAATCAGCATATTTTTTACCTAAGGTTGTAATTTCTTGTTCAATAGTATTTAAACGTTTTTTACTCGCTTCATCGGTTTCTTTTTTAATTGCTTCACGTTCAATTTTTAATTGGATTAAGCGACGCTCTAATTTATCCATGCTTTCAGGTTTTGAGTCAATCTCCATTTTAATTTTTGAAGCAGCTTCGTCAATTAAATCAATGGCTTTATCGGGTAAAAAACGATCTGTGATATAGCGTTGTGATAATTCAGCCGCCGCAACAATTGCAGGGTCTGTAATTTCAACACCATGATGAATTTCATATTTTTCTTGCAAACCGCGTAAAATTGCAATAGTATCTTCAACACTAGGTTCATTGACTAATACTTTTTGAAAACGTCGCTCTAATGCTGGATCTTTTTCAATATATTTACGATACTCATCTAAAGTAGTTGCTCCAATACAATGTAGTTCACCACGGGCTAATGCTGGTTTTAGCATATTTCCTGCGTCAATAGCACCTTCAGCTTTACCTGCCCCAACTAATGTATGAATTTCATCAATAAAAATTAGATTTTGTCCTTGATCTTGAGCCAACTCATTAAGTACAGCTTTTAAACGCTCCTCAAATTCACCACGATACTTTGCCCCAGCTAATAGTGAAGCTAAATCTAAGACTAAAAGCTTTTTATTTTTTAAGCCTTCAGGTACTTCATTATTGATAATTCGTTGTGCTAATCCTTCAACAATGGCAGTTTTACCTACTCCTGGTTCGCCTATTAATACAGGGTTATTTTTAGTTCGTCGTTGTAAAACCTGAATTGCACGTCTAATTTCATCATCACGACCAATTACAGGGTCTAATTTACCTAATCGAGCACGTTCAGTTAAATCTACCGTATATTTTTTTAGTGCTTGACGTTGATTTTCACTATCAGCACTAGTGATATTTTGTCCACCACGTAAATTTACAATAGCTACTTGAATACTGTGAGCGGTTAATTGCATTTGCCGTAAAATTTTACCTAAATCATTATTTGCTTCACTAGCTGCTAATAAAAATAATTCAGAAGCAATAAAATTATCATTTAACTTTAAAGCAATTTTTTCACATGCATTAATTAAGTTAATCAAATCTCGACTAGGATTAATTTCGTTAGTTCCGCTAATTTTGGGTAGATTATGTAAATTTTGTTGCAATTGTTGTTTTAGCTCATTTAAATTAGCCCCTAAGTTAATTATTATATTGCTGACACTTGAATTATCTTCATTTAACATTGCCAACATTAAATGTTGAGGTTCAATGTAAGCATGATCTTGAGCAAGAGCTAAGCTGTGGGCTTCTTGTAATGCTTGTTGAAATTTACTGGTTAATTTATCTATACGCATTTTATTATTCTCCTTTAAGTAAAATGATTTTTATACTATATAATATAGGTATAAAATTTATGAAATTCAAGCAGAAGATAAAATTATTATTAGAGTTTCTCGATTTGCCCACCATGCTTCATGTGGAGAATATAAGGCACTAAGTTAGCCTAGCTATTTTGGTGTTTTTGTTAACAAAATATCTAAATTGCTTAATTTTGTAGTTGTATTTTTCATAAGCTGATAGTATAATATGGGTATCATAATTAAATCAAGCAAATTAAAACAAGACAAATAACACAAAGCTTAAAAGTTTAGATTAATTGTAAACAATAGTGATATAAAACGTCAATTAAATAGTTACCTGTTGTTTTGTCTGAAATAAAGCTTTAGCCCTAGTAAAACAAGATGATAAAGATTAGCGTACGATGCTGGACTCATCTAAAATAAATGGTGAAAATGGCGAAGCTATAAGTAGCTTGTTTAAAGTTGTATAATTACTAGATAAATTAAACTAATATGTAAAGGAGTTTATGATGTTTAAAAAAATTTATGTACCAATTGATAATACCGATATTTCGGATAAAGTATTAACTGAGGCGATTGATCTAGTTAAAGCAACTAAAGCAGAGTTGAGAATTAGTCACGTCGTTAGTTTAGAACAAATTACCTTTGGTATTGAAATGGTAGGGGTAGTAGAATTAAAAGATGCATTATTAAATATTGGGAATAGTCTAATTAATCAAGTTAAACAACGCTTGGAACAAGAAGGTGTTGTAGCTGAAGTTAAACTAATTGAGAACTATGGTTCAGATATCACTAGTTTAATCCTTGATGATGCTAAACAATTTGAAGCAGATTTATTTATTTTAGGATCTCATCATTTAGGTTCTTTTTCACATTTTATTACTGGTGGAATTGCTGAAGAATTAGCTCATGATAGTGAGATTCCCATTTTACTAATTACTAAACATAAACAAAAATAATCAGTATGGGTAGCTTTTTTGCTATCCATTTAGTTTGGATTAATTATGAATAAACAATTAAGTTTTCATGATCATTCACGTCATTTTAATCAATGTGTCTATGTTTATCCTGTAGTATCACGACGAGCGCAAGGTGTATCACTTGGTATTAACCTAAATATCAATAATGCTTGTAATTGGCGATGCATTTATTGCCAAGTTGAAGGCTTACAACGAGGTAAGCCTGAACGGATTAATCTAGAACAATTAGCCACTGAATTAGATTTGATGCTAAATTGGATTATTAATGGTGATTTTTTAATTAAATATGCTCCTGATGGTTTACAAAGATTTAATGATATTTGTTTATCTGGTAATGGTGAGTCAACTTTGTCTGAGGATTTTTTAGCAGTTTGTGAATTAATTGCCCTAAAGCGTAAACAGTTTTCATTAGATT
>JBDLTW010000238.1:0-5616 GCA_039805605.1 Pseudomonadota bacterium | reverse complement strand
ATTGTTATTTTCTCTTTTGGTGGTACTGAATTTGTTAGCATTGCAGCTGGAGAAGCAGAAAACCCAAGTAAATCTATTCCTAAGGCAATTGGTAGTGTAATTATTCGAATTATTTTATTCTATATTTTAACTATTATAGCTATTTTATGTTTATATCCATTCAATAAATTAGATGGAAATACCAGTCCTTTTGTTGAAGTTTTTCAACAAATTGGTATTCATCAAGCCGCCAATATTATGAATGTAGTAGCTATTACAGCTGCTCTTTCAGCATTTAATAGTTGTTTATACGCAGCTTCGCGTATGTTATTTAGCTTAGCAAATACAGGTTCAGCTCCGAAATACTTTAAGTTAACTAATCGTAATAATATCCCTCATCGTGCATTATTATTTAGTAGTTTGTGTATTGTAATTAGTGTGATTGTAAATTACGTATTTCCTGAACAAGCAATTATGTATTTGTTAACTATTGCAACTTGTTCAATTTTAACTTGTTGGGTGCTAATTTTATTTACCCAATTACGTTTTCGCCAACAAGTAAGCATTGATAAAATTAGCTATAAGTTGATTTTATATCCATTTAGTAATTGGTTTGCTTTAGGTTTTTTAATTTTTGTTATGTTAATTATGTTAGCCATGCACGATATGCGCAATAGCGTATTAATTACGCCATTATGGATTGCAGGATTATCTGCACTTTATTGGTTTAAAAATAAATTTTTAATTAAAAGTTGATTAATGAAAACTGCTCGAATAATTTTATTTAGTTTATTTTTAGGTATAATCTTTGCTGTAGTAGTTCGTAATTTAGCACTAACTACTACTAAAATTAATACATTATTAGAATATTTATCACTAGTTTCTGATAGTTTTATCAGTTTAATTAAGATGATTGTTGCTCCATTAATCTTTGCCTCATTAACGCTAGGTATAATTAATACAGCAAGTAATACTGCTGGATTAGGTAAATTATTTGGTAGAGTATTAAGTTTATTTTTATTATCCTCAATTGCTTCATTATTTATTGGTTGGGTAATTATTGATATCTTTAAACCAGGTATATCAATGACCCAACTAGGAACAGATTTATTACAAAACAATGGTGTAGCTGATACTAATAAATTTGATTCTTCTTCTATTTCGTTAGCACATTTTATTCATGAAATTATTCCTAATAATATTTTTAATGCTTTTGCCGCTGGTAATATTATTCAAATTGTAATTTTTTCAATTTTTATGGGAATTGCTTTAACTAAGATAAATAGTGAATTACAACACAGTATGCACCAAATCCTTGAAGCAATTATGCATTCAATGTTTGAAATTTGTCGCATGGTAATGAAGCTAGTTCCTTTGGCAGTATTTGCTTCAATTGCTCATGTAGTAATTGAAAATGGTTTTGCTATCCTTTATACTTATTTGCTATTTATTTTAGAGTATTATCTTGCTTTAGCAATTGTGTGGTTAATTTTATATGGCATTGCTTTTAAAATACTAGGTAAATCAGTTAAACAATTAATCAAATCAATTATTCCCGCACTATCATTATCTTTTGCTACTTCGTCATCAGAAGTTGCCTATCCCGCCGTATTTACTGCATTAGAACAATATGGTGCACGTAAAAAAATTAGTAGTTTTGTTATGCCAATGGGATATTCCTTTAATATGATTGGCTCGATGGTTTATTTTAGTTTTGCAATTATTTTTATTACTCAAGTATTTAATATTAATATTAGTTTTAGTGACAAATTGTATATTTTCTTTATGCTGTTAGTTACTTCTAAAGGAATTGCAGGTGTTCCTCGAGCTTCCATTATGGTAATTTCTTCAGCAATTGTTGCATTACATTTTCCTAATGCGAGTATTTTAATACTATTGCCAATTGATGCATTTGCCGATATGGGAAGAGCAGCTACAAATGTATTTGCTAATGCTTTAATGACGGCATTTGTTGATAAATGGCATAAGGATTGATTAATTAAAAGGATTTATATGACAATAATTTTAGGTATTGAAAGCTCATGTGACGAAACTGGTTTGGCTATTTATGATAGTAAAAAAGGCTTATTAGCAAATAGTTTATTTTCACAAATTGAATTACATCAAGAGTATGGTGGTGTAGTTCCTGAATTAGCTTCTCGCGATCATTTACGCAAAATTATTCCATTGCTTGATCAATGCTTAAACCAAGCACAATTAAATTTAGACCAAATTGATGCTATTGCTTATACTGCAGGACCAGGTCTTAATGGAGCATTGTTAATTGGCGCAAGTGTGGCAAATAGTTTAGCTTATGCGTGTAAATTACCAACTATTCCAATTCATCATTTAGAAGGGCATTTATTATCACCGCTATTAACTAATCCGCATTTAAAACCTCCATTTGTGGCACTATTAGCTTCTGGAGGGCATAGTCAATTAATTGCAGTTAAACAAATTGGCGATTATGAATTATTAGGTGATACTTTAGATGATGCAGCAGGGGAAGCTTTTGATAAAACTGCCAAGATGCTAGGTTTACCTTATCCTGGTGGACGTTATATTGCTAAATTGGCCGAAGATGGACAAATGGAATATTCATTACCACGTCCAATGTTACATAGTGGTGATTTAACTATGAGTTTTTCGGGCTTAAAAACTGCTGTTTTAACTTTAATAAATAATCTGCATCATCAAGGAGTTGTGGTCGAAGGACAAGTTTTAGCTGATTTAGCTTACTCAATTGAACAGTCAATTACTGATGTACTAGTTAAAAAATCGCTATTAGCTGTACAACAAACTGGTTTTAAAACTATTGTTGTATCAGGTGGAGTAAGTGCTAATTTAACATTACGTACCAAATTAGATCAAGCTTTAGCCAAAATTAAGTCCAAAGCATATTATCCACCACTAGATTTATGCACTGATAATGGTGCAATGATAGCATTAGCTGGAGCTTATCGTTTAGAGCAACAAAAATTAGATTACTCATTTACTGTTAAACCACGGTGGAGTTTAAGTAGCCTTGATGATGAATAAACAACTAACTTACCAACAGTTAATGCAGTTAATTCCTGAATTTAATAATTCGATTAGCATTTGTGCTAATGGGCAATTTCCGACTGCGGTAGCATTAATTAACTGGTTAAAACAAAGTAAAACGATTATTGCTTGTGATGGTGCTTTAAATAATTTAGCTCAACAACACATTAATGTTGATTATGCTATAGGTGATGGAGATTCAATTAATAGTGATAATTTGTCTTGGGTACGTCATCCATATATTTTAGTCCTTGAACAACAAAATAATGATTTAACCAAAGCAGTTAATTTTGTAGCGGATAATTATTCTAGTAATAATCCCGTATTAATTTTTGCTGCTACAGGGTTACGTGAAGATCATACCATAGCGAATATTGCTTTGTTAGAACAATATGCAAAAATTTTTCCTAAAATTGCCTTGATTAGTGATTTTGGGATTTTTACACCTTTACATGCTGGACAACATATTTTGCCAAGCTTAATTGGTCAACAAATTTCTATTTTTTGTTTTAATCCACAGGCGCAAATTAGTTGTGAACAGTTAAAATGGCCACTAAGACAATTTAGTATTAATTATCTTAATCAAGGTACACTTAATCAAGCGCTGTCTAATTGTCTGGAAATAGAGATTAGCGATAGGATTATTTTATACCGAAGTTTTGAAATAAAAATTAGCTAATTTTTATATAAATTTAATTGACTAAATTAGTAAACTATTTGCAAATTATAGTGATTTAGTGGTATAATTCACGGGTTATAACTTAGACTATTCTAGTTAAGTTAACTATAAATTTATTTTTATCAGGAGTTTATTATGGGTTGTTGTCATCGTGAACATTCATTCTTTTATCCTCAAGTTTTAGTTGGTCAAGAAGCACCAGATTTTACTGCAGCTGCAGTTTTAGGTAATGGTGAAATTGTTGATAATTTCAACTTTAAAGATGCAACTAAAGGTAAATATGCGGTAGTATTTTTCTATCCATTAGACTTTACTTTCGTTTGTCCTTCAGAATTAATTGCTTTTGATAATCGTTTAGCTGATTTCAAAGCTAAAAATGTTGAGGTTATTGGTGTATCAATTGATTCACATTTTACTCATGCTGCGTGGCGTAATACACCTGTAAACCAAGGTGGTATTGGTCAAGTTGGTTATACTTTAGTCGCTGATATTAAGCATGAAATTTGCCAAAGTTTCGGTGTTGAAGCTGCTGGTGGAGTTGCTTATCGCGGTTCATTCTTAATTGACCAAAATGGTGTAGTGCGTCATATGGTAGTTAATGACTTACCATTAGGCCGTAATATTGATGAAATGTTACGTATGGTTGACGCATTACAATTTACTGAACAGCATGGCGAAGTATGCCCTGCTGGTTGGAATAAAGGTAAATCTGGAATGAAAGCTTCTTCATCTGGAGTTGCTGAATATTTAGCTAGTCACGCTGAAGAATTATAATTTGACATCCTCCCTACTCTAAAAGGCAAGGATTCATAAATATTGCTAAACCAAGCATCTCTTGGTTTGGCTAATTTGGTAGGTTCCTGCTTCTTCGTAGCATTCCGTCTACTACAGACTAATACTACAAATTATGTCGATTTCTCATATTTAGACTTACGTTAAGCTCTCATTCATTGATAGCACACCTTCACACCTCTAAAACTATCTGTTTTTTGCAATTATCTGCACTTATGTATCCACAACTTGAACCTTTTCTGATGATTGAGTGCGTAGCAAAAATACCAAAATAGTTATGCTATAACGCCTTCCTCTTACACTTAAATGGAGATAGTACTAAGTGTTTGATAAAAAATAAACATAGTGAGAATTCATTACAATAATTGATATTTTTAAAAATATTATCAGAAAATATAAAACCATACAAAATAGTAAATTATAATATATTAACTACGCCAGTCTCCACTTTAAATTTAATCTTGAATTAAATAATTTAGCTGAGCCACCTGTTATAGTTCTTTAATAATTTGGAAATTAAAAAATATAGCAACACTGAATGATAATATTTTGCGATTAATTCTACCTAATAAGCCATGAAAACTACGGGTTTTAGTACTATTAATATTAAGCCTTTCAGTTAGCTGTCTAATTGTTGTCTCTATACGCTTTCTAACACTTGTAATTAATCTGGCAAATTTATCAGTAATTGTATTTAACATATTTTTGTAAAGTTATATTATGTTGTTTTAATTGCAGTTGAAATCATTACTAATAAATCCTTTATCCGCAATAATGGTAGTATGCCTAGGGATTATAGTTCTAGTTAATAATTTTCGTTCATCAATATTAGCACCATCAATTGGTGCATACCTTGTTCTGTAGTGATTAGTAATACTTTGAAACCATAATACCTTTCTTTTTTAGCTGCACAGTATCCCCATGATGCTTTATCTTCAAATAGATTACTATATTTTGAGCGTGATGGATGACATATTGGTAAGGAAAATCTGTCTGCCAGATATAAGTCACATTTATTAAACTTTTTCAATAGTTCAGCATGAATATAACGTATTACACACCATAAGTTGGTTGCATGTTTATTAAAGGTTTTATATTTTGCTATCTCAATATTTGGGAAATAA
>JBDLTW010000237.1:0-21537 GCA_039805605.1 Pseudomonadota bacterium | reverse complement strand
TCTTGTTTAGTGATCGTGGCGGTTTTAGTTTGTGCTGGTGGATAAATTTGATTGGTAATTGTTGATTTGCCCATTCCTGATTGACCAATCAATAAACTTTGTTTTCCTTGCAATAGTGGTTGTAAAGTTTGGCAGTCATCATAGGCAGTTAACTTGATCAATTGATAATTTAATTTGTCCTGATATAAATTGGCTAATTTTTCAGCAAATAAAGCTGATTCAGGTAAATCCATTTTATTAACAATAATTATTGGCGTAATTTTTTCTGCTTCAGCACAAATCAAGCAACTATTCAAAAAAGATAAATTAAAATTAGGTTTTACGGCAACTACAATTAATAACTGATCCAAATTACTAGCAATAATTTTACTTCGATTAAGATCACTACGATAAAGTAAATTTCTGCGACTAACTAATTGCTGAATTTGTGCTTGTACTGAATTACTAACAGTAGCTAATACAATATCACCAACCACAAATTCCGTTTTTTTACCTTTGGTTACCGCCTCGTATAATTTACCTTCAATTTCAATAATAAATTGTCGCCCATAACTACTTACAATTAAAGCTTGTTGCATAATTAATTACGTTCCAAATTAGCGATACGTTCAGTTGCAGGAGGATGTGAATAATAAAACTTAACATATAGAGGATCTGGTGTTAAAGTATTAGCATTGTCGCGATATAATTTAATTAATCCATTAATTAAATGTTGCCTATCTGTATGATGCTTAGCAAAATTATCTGCTTCAAATTCATTTTTGCGTGACATAAAGCTACTTAATGGAGCTAAAGGAAGGCTTATGCTGCCTAAAACAAATGAAAGTAAAATTAAACCACTAGCATAATTAATTTGATTAACTTGCAAACTAGTATAAAACCAATCTTGTTGTAATAAAATACTACCTAGATATAAACTAACAAAAGTAAGTATAAATGAAGATATCATTTGTTGTAAAATATGTTTATGTTTAAAATGCCCTAATTCATGTGCTAAAACCGCTATTATTTCATCATGGTTTAGTTGTTTTAATAGAGTATCAAAGAATACAATTCGTTTACTTGCTCCTAAACCTGTAAAATAAGCATTACCATGGCTAGAGCGTTTAGAACCATCCATCACATAAATACCATTAGCCTTAAAACCACAGTCATTTAATAAATTATTAATTTTGGTTTGTAATTCTGTATCTGCTAAAGGTAAAAATTTATTAAATAATGGAGCAATAAAGGTTGGATAGACAAGTAAAATAAGTAAATTAAAACCAACTAAAACCACCCAAGCATATAACCACCATAGACTACCTAAGTGATTAAGTAACCATAAAACTAAATATACTAATGGAATTGCAATAATTAGACTAATCAGCAAACCTTTAACTAAATCACTAACAAACAATTTAATCGTTGTATTATTAAAACCAAATTTTTGCTCAATACAAAAAGTTTGATAATAACTAAATGGCAAATTAACTAAACCATTAATTATGCCAAAAACTACAATTAATGCTAATCCATTTATCAAAGCTGAACTACTTAAATACTGCATATAACTCTGTAAGTAGTTAATTCCACCACCAAAACTAAAAACAAAAGTTAACAATGCACTACAAATTAAATTTAACTTATTTAAACTTAATTTAGCTAAGGTATAATTAGCTGCTTTTTGATGTTGCTCTAGGGTAATTGAATTAGCAAATGCACTAGGAACTTGAGCAATGTTTTGTTTAACATTTCGCATTTGACGAAAATTCAAATACAATTGTAAACAGCAATCAATAACTACACACAATAAAAAAAACAAACTAAATAATTTCATCTAAGCCACCAGTTCAAATAATTTGCTATTTAGAGCAAAAGAAGAACTGCCTTTCTTGAAAAATAAGAAATATCTCCGACAATTGTTTCCGTAATATACTTACTGCACCGACATACTCCATAGACATTAGCCACTATATCCCACACCAATGACAACATGCCATCTTACCATAACTTAACTTTTTCTTTAATATATAGTACGTCAATTATGCTTAATATACGCAACGCCTTATCTCACCACCATTAATGGCAATGGTTTACGGCGTATTTTGTTAAAATTTACATATCTTTTATTTAACTAACTGAAACTGGCGCAAATATTCAGCAAAATCAGCACCAATTTCAGGATGTTTTAAACCAAATCCAATTGTAGCTTCTAGATAGCCTAATTTAGAACCACAATCATAACGTTTACCCTGAATAATATGAGCAAAGATTGCTTCATAATGTAAAACGGCAGAGATTGCATCAGTTAATTGAATTTCACCACCAACACCTCGTTTAGTATTACGTAATTCACTAAAAATACGTGGGGTTAAAATATAACGACCAATAGCAGCCAAATTAGATGGAGCAAGTTCAGGTGCTGGTTTTTCAATAATTCGCTCAATTTTATTATAATGTTGCAAACTATTTTCAGCTAATTTAACAATTCCATATGAAGAAACGTCACTATGGGGAACCTCATTAACACCTAATACTGAGGATCCTGTCTGCTGATAAACCTCAATCATTTGCGCTAAAGCTCCTGGTTTAGCATCAATTAATTCATCAGCCAAAATTACAGCAAATGGTTCATTACCAACTACCGAACTTGCCGTTAAAACTGCATGACCTAAACCCAAAGCTTCAGCTTGACGAATATAAATGCAATTAACATTATTAGGTAAAATATTTTGTACAATATCTAATAATCTAGTTTTATTTTTTAACTCTAACTCAGTTTCTAGTTCATAAGCTTTGTCAAAGTGATCTTCAATTGAGCGTTTATTGCGTCCTGTAATAAAAATTAATTCAGTAATTCCCGCGTCTATGGCTTCTTCGACCGCATATTGAATTAACGGTTTATCCACAATCGGCAACATTTCCTTAGGTGACGCTTTTGTTGCGGGTAAAAATCTGGTTCCCATTCCTGCAACAGGAAATACTGCTTTAGTAATTGGCACTGCTTTCATAAATCCTAAACCTCCATAATTAAACATTACTGGATGCTTGATTTATTCCAGCAAAAAAATAATACTCTAACTGTTGACGTAAATATTTACGAGCAGATTCCTCAGATAGATTTAAACGATTTTCATTAATAATCATAGTTTGTTGTTTAATCCATCCTTGCCAAGCCTGTTTGGAAACATTAGCAAAAATTTTTTGCCCTAGTTCACCAGGTAAAGGTGCAAAATCTAATCCTTCGGCTTCAATTCCTAATTTGATACATTGTACTAAACGTGTCATAAAATTTTCCTTTAAAATTTGTAATATAATGAGCAAACATGCTCATTATAATTATTAAGTGTAGTTAAGCAATTTTTTTAAAAATTATAGTTGAGTTAGTTCCACCAAACCCAAATGAATTTGACATTGCATAATCCAAATTACGCTGTTTCGCCTCATTTGCCGTATAATCTAAATCACACTCAGGGTCTGGATCATGCAAATTAATAGTTGGAGGAATAACTCCATCTTTAATTGCCATAACCGTAAATACTGCTTCAATTGCACTGGCAGCACCTAATAAATGTCCCGTCATTGATTTAGTAGAACTAACTGATAAATTATACGCATGATCAGCAAAAACTTGTTTAATTGCATTGGTTTCATTAATATCACCAAGTGGTGTTGAAGTTCCATGTGCATTAACATAACCAATTTGCTCAGGGGTAATTTGTGCATTATTCAACGCCATATGCATACTTTGAGCTGGTCCTGCAATAGTTGGTGCTGTAATATGGTTGGCATCACCACTAGCTCCATAACCAACAACTTCGGCATAAATCTTAGCTCCACGTTTTTTGGCATGCTCATATTCTTCTAAAACAAATACTGCCGAGCCTTCCCCCATAACAAAACCATCACGCTCCCGATCCCATGGACGAGAAGCTTTAGTAGGGTCGTCATTGCGTGTAGATAAAGCTTTAAGTGCATTAAAACCAGCAATACCAACACCGCAAATAGTACTCTCAGCACCACCTGCTAACATAATATCACAATCACCATACTCTATATAACGTTTAGCATCACCAATACAGTGATTACTTGAAGCACAAGCACTAACTACACCATAATTTACCCCTGTATAACCATAAATAATTGATAACTGACCTGCAATCATATTACCTAAAGCACCAGGAATAAAGAAAGGATTAATGCGCCGAGGACCTTTATCCCGTAAAAGTAATGAATTTTCTTCAATTGTTGGTAAACCACCAATCCCCGAACCAATAATTAAACCAACTCGTTGTTTATTTAGAGCAACATAATCTTCAATACCAGAATCTCGTACTGCTTGAATACCTGCAACCATACCTAGTTGAATAAAGCGATCCATACGACGGGCATCTTTACTATCTAAATATCCTTCAGTAGAGAAATCTTTAATTTCTCCAGCTATTTGTGTTGCCAAATTACTTGCATCAAAATGAGTAATGTTAGCAATACCACTTACACCATTAATAATATTATTCCAACTAGCCGTTAAATCTTTACCTACAGGAGAAACGATACCAATTCCTGTAATTACAACTCTGCGTTTACTCATATATATAATTCCTAAAAAATTAGTTAATTTGCTGTAAATGCTCAGCTAAATAAAGCCATGTATCAATTACAGTGTCAGGATTAAGGGAAATTGTCTCAATTCCCTGATCAATTAACCATTTAGCAAAATCTGGATGGTCAGAAGGACCCTGACCACAAATTCCTACATATTTACCATGTTTACGACATGCACTAATAGCTAATTGAAGCATTGCTTTTACTGCCTCATTGCGTTCATCAAACGATGCGGCAATTGCCCCATTTGAATCTCGATCAATACCTAAAGTTAATTGCGTCATATCATTTGAACCAATTGAAAAACCATCAAAATATTCTAAAAATTGCTCAGCTAAAATAGCATTTGATGGAATTTCACACATCATATAAATTTTTAACCCTTTTTGTCCACGTACCAAACCATTATCCGCTAACAATTCAATTACTTCTTTAGCTTCACTAGTCGTACGGACAAATGGTATCATAATAGTAACATTATCTAAACCCATAGTTGAACGAACTTTATTAATTGCCATGCATTCTAAATCAAAACAGTCTCGAAAACTTGGTGCAATATAGCGAGAAGCACCGCGAAAACCCATCATTGGATTTTCCTCAATAGGTTCATATAATTTTCCACCAATTAGATTAGAATATTCATTTGATTTAAAATCTGACAAACGAACAATAACTTTCTTAGGATAAAATGAGGCTGCAATTGTTGCAATACCTTCAGCTAATTTATCAACATAATAATCAACTGGACTAGGATAACTAGCTATTTTATCTGCAATAGTAGTTTTTAGTGGCTCAGGTAAATTATCAAATTCTAGTAAAGCCTTAGGATGAATGCCTATTTGGCGATTAATAATAAACTCTAAACGTGCTAATCCAACGCCGAAATTAGGCAACATAGAAAAATTGAATGCTAACTCAGGATTACCAACATTCATCATAATCTGTACGGGCAATGTTGGCATATTGCCTACATCTAAGTTAATCACCTCAATATCTAATTTACCTTCATATACATGCCCACTGTCGCCTTCACAACATGACACCGTTACATTTTGACCTTCAGTTAATCGAGCAGTAGCATTCTCACAACCTACAATAGCAGGAATACCTAATTCTCGGGCAATAATAGCAGCATGACAAGTTCGTCCACCTCGATTAGTCACAATAGCTCCAGCTCGTTTCATAACTGGTTCCCAGTCTGGATCAGTCATATCTGTAACCAAAATATCACCAGCTTTAACCATATGCATTTGACTAATATCGCTAATTAATCTTACAACACCTGAAGCGGCTTTTTGTCCAACAGCACGACCAGTTACAATGATATGACCACGTTCACGCAAATGATAGCGAGTTTGGGTTCCTGATTGTCGTTCTTGTGATTTAACTGTTTCTGGACGGGCTTGTAAAATATACAAATGACCATCTTCACCATCTTTACCCCATTCAATATCCATTGGGCGTTGATAATGATCTTCAATAATTAATGCTAATTTACCTAATTCAACTGCATCATGATCACTTAAAGAGAAAATATTACGTTGTTTAGGATGAATAGTTACGGTTTGAACTGATTTACCAGGAATATTACTGCTAGTAAATTCCATTTTCATAGTTTTATTACCTACATTCTTACGAATTAATGCTGGTTTATTATTGCGTAAATTAGGTTTATATAAATAAAATTCATCAGGGTTAACCATCCCTTGCACGACACATTCACCTAAACCATAACTAGAAGTAATAAAAACTACTTGATCAAACCCTGATTCAGTATCAACGGTAAACATCACCCCAGAACTAGCACTATCTGAACGCACCATTTTTTGAATACCTGCCGATAAATAAATTAATGAGTGGTCAAAACCTTTATGCACACGATAAGCAATAGCACGATCATTATATAGTGATGCAAATACTTGCTTAACTGCCAATTTTAAATTATCCAAACCTCGAATATTTAAAAATGTATCTTGTTGACCAGCAAATGACGCATCGGGTAAATCTTCAGCCGTCGCAGAAGAGCGAACTGCTACCGAGATATTTTCACCATAATGTAATTTAAGTTGAGTATACGCAGACTCTAAATCATGTTCAAAATCGCTTGAAAATGGAGCATTAATTATCCATGACTGAATTTCTCGTCCTGCTTTAGCTAATTCAATTACATTATCAACATCTAACTGAGCTAAAATTTGATCAATGCGCTGTTTTAGATTATTTTGTTCTAAAAAATTTTTATATGCTTGTGCTGTGGTAGCAAATCCACCAGGAACACGAATGCCTTTGTTATGTAGCTGTGAAATCATTTCACCAAGTGAAGCATTTTTACCACCAACTTGATTTACATCATCCATTCGTAAATCTTCAAACCAAATAATATTTTTCATATTAAGTTCCTGTAAAAATATACTCGTTAGTAATTACAGCAGTAATTATATACTAGTTATTATATTTTATCCACAACATTGGCGTTTATTCAACAAAAGACTGAATTTATACAATTTAATTTGGACTATTTTCTTTCAAGATTTCGTATTTCATAAATATTGTATAACGCAGTTCGTTCTAACCAACCATTAAAGTCTAATTTAAAAATCCAAGTTGGACAATCAGAAAAAATTAGCTTACCCTTCGGCGCTCCATATTTTAATGTTTCTTGACAAGTTAATGCAATAACACAATTTTCATTATCTTTACAATCTAATTGCTTAGGCTCTTGAATTGGTACGGGACGTAAATTTAAATGTTTATAAAAATCTAAGATATTACCACCTTCAGTAATATAATTAAATGCCGTTGCTTGTTGATAACGATTATACATTAACTGGTTAATTCTAATTTGCATTGCTGATGGTACAAACATAACAACCATTACAACAAAACAATTAAAACGCCAACTAAATCTATTTAACCACTGCAATTTATAATTCCAAATTAATTTTTTTGAATTAATTAATTGCTGAACACTGGCTAAGATTACTAATGGCATGAAACTTAATAACGGCGTTAAAAAACGCAACTCTTTATGACCAACTAAGAGGTGAACAACAAGAAATGGTAGCATAACCCAAGTAATTACATGTAAACGTTTACTTAAGATAAAATAAATAGTGCCCACAATATATAAAGGTCCATATGGAACCATACCAGCGATAGATAAATACATATACCATGGATCGATACCAAATGAAGCGGCTTTACCTTGTAATAAATTAGCTTCAAAATAACGCCAAGGAGTAAATACCCAATTAGAATAAAACCAATGATCGATTAAAATACCAAACCCTATAGCAGTAAAAATTCCTAGATTAATGGCTAACCAAGTACTTAATCTAATTCGTTGAATAAATAACAACCAAGCCATCAAACCAACAATCATAAATCCAACTTGAAAACGAGCAATAAAGCTCATTCCCAGACATAAACCGATCAAAAAATAACTAAATACTTTTTTATTATAACATGGATTGATTAACCAACATAAACCAATAATAAATAATTTAGCAGAAACATTCTCTGAAGAAAAACGAATTCCATTAAATATAGCAATCCAACTAAATAAACTAAGCAAAATAAACCAACGTTGATAATTTTCTTGCTTTAATTCATGTTTAAAACAATCAATAAATAAAACCACACTAAATAAAGATAATATTCCTGCTAATACTCGGCTTAAAAATGCCACAAAAAATGGATTAGGTTGATTTACCAAGGCAATTAATTTATATAAATAAACAATAATCCAAGCTTGAAAAGCTGAACGGATTTGATCATAAAATTCCCAAGTTAAACCATGTGGCGAATTAAGATGCAATTTAAAAGCAGCAAATTCAAGAATTTGATAATATTCATCAGGGTGAAGATGACCTAAAGAAAAAAACGCCGTGATCAAATAAATTATCACAGCATAATATAAATATTTACGAGGAATTGACATTATTGTTCATTCTTAAAAATTTTTTTCATTTTTTTACGAATATAATTTTGTTTTAGCCCCGATAGATAATCAACAAATACTTTTCCATCTAAATGATCATTTTCATGCTGAATACAAATTGCTAACAATCCATCACATTCTAAAGTATGGCTATTACCATATTCATCTTGATATTCAACCTTAACCCAACTAGCTCGAGTTACTGTTTCATAAATACCGGGCACCGATAAACAACCTTCTTCACCACAATGTTCGCCACTTTTTTCTATAATTTTTAAGTTGATAAATACTTTAAATTGGCTAGGTGCTCCATCCTTGGCTAAATCAGCAATAAATAAACGTTTTTGTACATTAACTTGAGTAGCAGCTAAACCAATTCCATTACTTTCATACATAGTTTCACGCATATCATTAATTAACTGATGTAATTCTGCATCAAATTTATCCACTGTTTTAGCCTTTAAATGTAAACGTGGATTAGGATAATGCAAAATAGGTAAAATTGCCATAATTACTTAAACCTTATCGAAAATATAATTACTAAATCTAAACTATTGGTGAACTATTTGACTAACTTTTATCACCAATTTAAATTAACCGTGATTTGAAATCATGGCTATATTATACTATTGCGCTATTGAAAATACAACTAGCAAGATCTCGTGAATATATTTTATCCAAATTATTTCAGCTTAAAATAGATCACCACAAAATCAACACACTTATTGGCTTGGTTATAACTATTACTGTACAAAGACACCTAAATCTTTGTTATCTAATAATATTTCAATATTTGCCACATCTTTTAATTCAGGATAAACGTCAGCAACAAACCAATCAACTAAATCTTGATCTCTTTTTACCGCTGTTCCATTATCAATAAATACATTTAACGTTATTTCCTGAAAATATTGGCGCGCTAACTGTATATCACGCTGAATTTGTTCCTTAGTTTGTCCCTTAATCCCTAATAATAAGCAACAGGCATGAAACTGTTGCGCCAATTCAGCTAAATTATCTGTTGGGAATGGTTTATTTAAAACTCTTTCCCGAAATTCATCATCAAAAGTCTCTATTCCAATTCTAAAACGTACTTGATATTCGCTAAAATAATCGCGAATTTCATCTAAACGTTTACGATACCCATAATATGTTTCAAAATATAGAGTATGAATTGGTAATTGTGCTAATTTTTGTTTTATCGTAGCTAGAATTATCGGAGGCAACTCAAATACCGAACCAGAATTTAAAACCTCAACAACACCAAATTCTCCCGTTAATTGCTCAATAACTGCATAATTAGTTGCCTCTATTTCCGCTAATGAAGTAGAATTATCTAAAATATAATTACAAAAACTACACTTACCATATAGACATGGATATGATTTTAACAATAAAACTTCACGAGGAATTTTATCTTTAACTAAGCTATAGCGTTGCATCAAACTACCTCTTTAATTTTTGGCTTAATTAATACTGACCAATAAACAAATGGTGTATCAATTAAAGCTATTATAGTTCTTAAAATACATGACGTAATAAAAATTTCAACAATATAATGAACAGGAAATACCCCTGCAAATGCTATTAAAGAAAATACTAAATTATCAATTAATTGACTAATTAACGTACTCATTCCATTTCTAATCCAGATATGACGAAAACTGGGAAATTTGCGTCGCCAAAACTGATAAGCAACAACGTCATAGCTTTGCGATAACGTAAAAGCACATAAACTAGCTAATACAAAACGTGGGAAAATACCAAAAATACTATTTAATGCACCTTGAGCTTGATCATAACTACTAGGAATTAACTGCAAAGAAATATACATAATTAATGTTGTTGCCAAAGTATTAAACATTCCCAAACCAATTAATTTACGAGCTGTATCTTTGCCATAATTTTCTGATAAAATATCTGAAATCAAATAAATGCCAATATAGCTAATATCACCCATAGAACCATGTAAACCAAACAAATCAATTTGTTTTAAAGCCTGAATATTGGCTAACAGAATTGAAATTGCAGCAAAAATAAATAATCCTAATTTTCCCCATAAGCGAAAAGCTAATAAAGTTAAACTAAAATTAACTAAAATTAAAATAAACCATAATAGTTCATTAAAATAGTGCATACCCATATTTTCTCACTAACTCAAAATTAATTACTCAAACGATAAACATATAGATGATTATTGACAAAACTGTCTTGATAGCCAACTTTAGCTATATATTGAATATTTTTAAAATATACCTTTAATTGCTCAAGATATTGTTCATCATTGCCATCGCAAAAATACAGTGCTTGTTTAATCGGTTGAGATAATCTATTATTCCAATTAGCATAACTATGGCTAAACTTAAAATTACTTAATACATAAGTGCGACCTTGCCCCAAATAATACCAACCACGTGAAGCATTGCCATAGTCACAAGCTAAAATCACATCATCAGGGCGCAAATAGTTAGTTTTAATTTGTTGATATAATTGTTGGTTACCTTTAAATGCACCTACAGCAGGAATTTTACTATGAAAACTGCGGGGAACAAAAATTGTTGGTAATTTAATTAGTGGCAATAAAATTAATACTAAACTAATCGCAACTTTAGTTGTCCACATTACTTTATATTCAGTTAAAACTATTGCTAGAAAAATAATTCCACTAATAAAAGCAGGAGCAACCCAATTAGCTTCCATAAATTTATATAAACTATTATAAGCAAAAAATAACACTACAAAAATAAAAATTGAAACCAACAATAAATATGCTGGATTATTAATTAATTGTTTACGTTTGATATAAATACACACTAATAAAGGTAATGATATAAATGGATTAGCTGCTCCAATTGTTGCGCCTAAATAATCTAATAAACCAGCGAGGTTAATTACTCGCTCAGTTGCAACACCATGATAAAACTGAAATGCAAATGATACCCAATTATGTTGATAATTCCAAATTATTACTGGACTAAAAACAATTAAAGCTAAAATTAAAGCTAGATAAATATCTTTTTGCCACAATAAATAACGTCGTTGAGGACTTAATAATAGAAATATTAAGGTTCCAGGTAAAATTAATACAGCGGTATATTTAGACAACATAGTTAAACCTAATGCTATACCAGCTAAATAAATGGCTTTACGTTGTTCTAAAACTAAACCTTGCGCCAAATAATAAACCGTAATACTCCAAAACATCAATAATGGACAATCAATTGTCGTAATAAAAAAATCACCTTCTAATAATGGCCATGCTAAGGCTAAAACAACTGATAAGTCAGCAGCTTTTTGTCCAGAAAGTAGTTTAGTGGTTTGATAAATCATTAAAATGGTAATCGTACTACAAATTGCCCCAGCTAAACGAATAAAAAATATCTGGTCAGAAAATAAAGTAGTCAAACGAATTAAATAAGCAATCATCGGCGGATGATCATAATAAGATAACTGTAAATTTTTACTCCACACCCAATAGTAAGCCTCATCATAATGTAATTGTAAGCTTGAATTAAACCATAAGTGAATAGTAATTATCATCACCAGTAAAGTCAACACTTTACGATTAATCGTAAACATTTTATTTCCATTTCACTAAAAAATATTTATCCACTAAATGAGTAACCAATAGATTAACCATCCAAACTATTAAAGCGGCTAAACATATATCACTAAAATAATGACCACCTTGTAAATAACGAACTAAACCCACTATTATAAAACCCGCCACACATAGACCAACTCCTAAACGCCGTCTTCTTATTGCTAAAAATGGAATACCGATAAATGCACCAATTGAAACATGTCCAGAAGGAAAACTATTATATAAAGGTTGATTAAATTGTGGTTGCCATGGTAAGGTAAATTGATGATGGTCGCGAATTACTTGATATGGACGAGCTCTACCCCAATTTTGTTTAAAACTAGCATTAACTACTAACCCAGGACCAATTGCTAAACTCAGGTAGGTAATAAAAATCATTCGTCGTACCAAAAATTGCTTAGCTACATTATTGCGATTACACCACCAATAAATTAATGGTGTAGCCACTAAGCATATACTAACCAAGGATACTGCATAATAAATAATTCTGCACCACCAAGCACCCTCACCATAAAATTGATGAGTATAACTATTATAAGGTAATATAGCTAGTTGTTGGTCTAATAACGGACTTAGCGTTAAAACAATTATTGAACCCAAAATAAATAAAATAAAAAGTGTGAATTTTTGCATAATTAAATAATATTCTTTAATTAAAATAAAGTCGTTATTTTAACATAAAATAATCAAGGGAAATTTAATTTAGTAATATTGTTTGTGTTTGAGGTATGATATGAGTAAAGTGGCGGAAGCTGTGAGATTCGAACTCACGAAGGACTCGCATCCTTGCCGGTTTTCAAGACCGGTGCATTCAACCGCTCTGCCAAGCTTCCTTAGGTTGAGAACGTTATTATATACGTAATGAAAAAAAATTGCAAGTACTTTTTTAAATTTTTTTAAAAAATATTTTTAATAAGGAAGCAGTGCAATATTCGAACTAATTATAATATGCTATAATAATTAATATATTTCATTATATTAATTAAATATTGTTAGGATTACTCTTATGAATTTAATCAATAAACCACCACGTGGAATTAGCATTTTTTTCTTAACTGAGATGTGGGAACGTTATGGTTTTTATATTCTACAATCACTTTTAGTTTTTTATGCTTTAGAACAATTAAAACTGGATGATACAAAAACCTATAGTTTAGTTGGTTCTTTTACCGCATTAGCTTATGTTAATAGTATTTTTGGTGGGCTAATTGCTGATAAATTACTAGGATATAATAAAACTATTTTGCTAGGTATAGTTTTCTTGTGCTGTGGTTATAGCTTACTAGGTTTAGCAGATAATCTAAATTTAGTTATTCATGGATTAACTATTATCACCTTAGGAACTGGCTTATTAAAACCTAATATCTCGAGTATGCTAAGTATACTTTATCAAAATCACCCTCAATATAAAGAAAGTGGCTATACTATATTTTATATTGGAATTTATTTTGGTGCCTTAGCAGGTAGCTTTATTGGTGGTTTTATCAAACAATATTTAGGCTGGATTGCGGTATATGCATCTGCTACTATTGGTCTAGTAATTGCTTACTTTATTTTTACTTTAGGTTGTAAGAAATTTAAATTATATGATCGGCGCATAAAACATATAAGCTTTAATTCTTGGGTCATTACAGCGTTTAGTTTAGGAATACTTGGACTAATTTCATTCTTTAGTTTGGCAGATAGTAAATTATCTAATCTAATATTTATTATAATAACTTTGGCAAGTATTGGTTTTTTAGTGTACAATATATGGGCTCATCATGGTGGTACACGTAAAAAATTACTTGCATTTGGAATTTTAACTATATTTTCAGTGCTTTATTGGGCAGTGTATTTTCAGCAATTTTTTTCAGTAAGTTTAGCAGTTGCGCGAATTACTCATTTAACTATGCCTGAAAGCTCACTAAGTGCATTTGAATCATTGGGTATAATTCTATTTGGTCCTTTAGTTAATTATTGCCAGAAGCGATTTGCTCCGTACGAGAAGAGCCTATCTATTCCAAGCAAATTTAGTTTAAGCTTTATGTTTAATAGTCTAAGTTTTTTAGTATTAGCTTTAGGAGTATATTATGCAATTAATCATAATATATTACAAAATCAGTTAGTAATTATTTTAAGCTATTTGATTATAGCTATTGGTGAATTAATGATTGCACCATGCGGTTTAGCCATGGTAAGTAGCTTAGTACCAAATAAATTAAATGGTGCTATGATGGGTGTATTTTTAATGTCAATTGGCTTAGGTGGTAAGTTAGCTGGAATATTTGCCCAATCGGCAGCCAGTTCAAATCATGCAAGTTTAATTGAGTTAAAATACATTTATTTAAATTCATTTATCAATTATTGTGAAATTAGTTTAGCCGTAGGAATAATTGGTTTCATAAGTATTAAACCAATTAAATGGCTTATTCAGAAAGAAGATTAAGATGAGCAAAAAACATCCAGAGAATTTTGAAAGTGCGATTAGTCAATTAGAGACAATTATTCAACAAATTGAAAATAACCAAGTAAATTTGGAAACAGCCTTAAATGAGTATAAATATGGTATGGATTTGGTAAAATTTTGTCAAAATAAACTACGTCAAGTTGAACAAGAATTAAAAATACTTGATGTAGAAACCAACCAATTAAAAAATTTTGCTAATGAATAAGCTATGCTTGATTTAGAACAATGGCACACACAAAGTTTGGTAGCAATTGAACAATGTTTAGATCTAATTTTAGCTCCCAATCTCAATTATCCAAGTGAATTATTAGCATCAATCCGTTATTCTACCCTAGATGGCGGCAAACGTATTCGACCATTATTCTGCTTAGCAAGTGCCGAATTAAATCAAGCACAAGCTGAAAATGCTTTATTCGTTGGTTGCGCCATCGAAATGATCCACTGTTTTTCCCTAATTCATGATGATTTACCAATCATGGATAATGATGATTTACGTCGTGGTAAGCCTACTAATCATAAGGTATTTGGTGATGCGGTAGCATTATTAGCTGGTGATGCACTTCAGGCTCTCTGTTTTGAATTATTAAGTTCAACAAAATTAACTATTCCCAGTAATAACAAATTACAAATCATTAATCTAGTAGCTAGTTCAATTGGTTTATTAGGTATGGTCGGGGGACAAACTATTGATTGGCTTAGTACTGGACATAAATTAGATTTAGCCCAATTACAAAAAATGCATCAATTAAAAACTGGAGCACTCCTTAAGGCTTCTATTTTAGCTGGATATTTAACTGGTAATACATATGACCAACAACAATATCAGCTATTAAGTGAAATTGCAGACAATATTGGATTACTTTTTCAAATTGTCGATGATATTATTGACGTTACCCAAGATACTCAAACTCTGGGAAAAACTGCCAATAAAGATTTATTACAAGATAAAGCTACTTATGTCAATATTCTTGGTTTAGAAGTAGCTAAACACAGTGCCGAACAATTATATCTTAATACCATAAATAAAATTGAGCAATTAGATAATAATCAACAATTGAGTTTTTTAACTGCTAAAGTTTATTATCGTAATTCATAATTTTTATTATGCGGATATAAACAAGAAAACCTTTGGGATAGTGCAACAACAAGAGGAAATTTTCTTAATGAAAAATTATTTATTCTTGGATAAAATTAATTATCCAGCACAACTTAAGCAATTAAACCGTCAAGAATTATATATTTTAGCACAGGAATTGCGTGATTTCATTTTAACAAATGTAAGCAAAACAGGTGGACATTTAGCATCAAATCTAGGATGTATTGAATTAACCATAGCTTTACATTATGTTTATAATACGCCTCAAGATCGTTTAGTGTGGGATGTTGGACATCAATCATATCCACATAAAATATTAACTGGAAGACGTGAACAAATGGATAGTTTGCGTCAATTTGGAGGTTTGGCTGGATTTCCTAAACGCAGTGAAAGTGAATATGATAGCTTTGATGTTGGGCACTCTTCAACTTCTATTTCCGTAGCATTAGGTATTGCAACAGCAAATAAATTACGCAAAAAAAATGATAAAGTTGTTGCAATTATTGGCGATGGCTCATTAACTGCAGGTTTAGCCTTTGAAGGTCTAAATAATGCTGGTTGGCTCAAATCTGATTTATTGGTCATTCTTAACGATAATGAAATGTCTATTTCAGAAAATGTAGGAGCTGTCTCAACTTATTTATCACAAATTTTAGCTAGTCGGTTTTATAATAAAGTAAAAACTACTGCCAATAAAGCTTTAAGCGTAGTGCCAAGTATGCAAAAATTAGCACATAAAGTTGAAGAACACATGAAAGGTATGGTAATGCCTAGTACTATGTTTGAAGAATTAGGTTTTAATTATATCGGACCAATTGACGGTCATGATCTTAATCAATTAATAGATACTTTACTTGAATTAAAACAATTATCTGGTCCGCAATTTTTACACGTGGTAACTAAAAAAGGTCAAGGCTATAAATTAGCAGAAACGGATCCAATTAGTTATCATGGAGTTAGTAAATTTAATCCAGCCGAAGGTATGGCTAATAACTCTAAAATTTCGCCAATATTAAGCTACACTCAAGTATTTAGTAAATTTTTAAATGACCTTGCTGAAATTGATGATGAGTTTATTGCTATTACTCCTGCAATGCGAGAAGGCTCTGGTATGGTTGAATTTGCTAAACGTTACCCTGAACGTTTTTTTGATGTTGGAATTGCTGAACAACATGCAATAACCTTTGCAGGAGGAGTAGCAACTCAAGGAATTAAACCAATTGTAGCAATTTATTCAACCTTTTTACAAAGAGGCTATGATCAAGTTATTCATGACGTAGCATTACAAAATGTTGCTGTATTATTTGCTATTGATCGTGCTGGAGTAGTTGGTGCGGATGGACCAACTCATATTGGTGCATTTGATTTAAGCTTTTTACGTTGTATTCCCAATTTAGTAATTATGACGCCAAGTGATGAAAATGAGTGTTATCAGATGCTATACACAGGATTTCGACATCCACAAAGTTGCGCCATCCGTTATCCACGTGGAAATGGAATTGGTCAAGTAATAAATAAATTTACAAAGTTAGACATTGGTAAAGGTAGAATTATGCGCCAAGGTCATAAAATTGCGATTTTAGCCTTTGGCTCATTATTACAGGTGGCTTTAGAAGTTGCTAATGAAATCAATGCTAGTGTCTGTGATATGCGTTTTGTTAAACCTCTAGATCAAGAGCTAATTCAACGTATGGTTATAGAACATGACTATTTAGTAACACTAGAAGAAAACGTAATTGCAGGAGGTGCTGGAGCAGCCTGTTTAGAATTATTACAACAACTTAATCTAAATTGTCCTGTTTTAAATTTAGGATTACCTGATCAATTTATTGAACACGGTGATGCTAAATTATTATTAAGCTCAGTTGGACTCGATAAATTAGGAATTTTAAATAGCTTACAACAAAAAAATTGGTTATAAAGTATCATAAAAATAACCCTCTACAATTCGAGGGTTATTTTTCCAATAATTAATTTTTATGCTTGTGCTTCTCATAAATCGAATAAATTACAGATAAAGCGATTAAACCTCCACCTAACATTCCCGTAACTGCCTCATGAACTTCATGAACTAAATTAATAAACATAATTAGAGCTAAAATTGCAATTGCCCAAAAGGCACCATTTTCTAAATATTTATAGGCATCTAAAGTGCCTTTTTCAACCATTAATAATGTTAAACTACGCACAAACATTGCACCAATCCCTAAGCCAATGGCAATTAATAGCATATTATTAGTAATTGCCAATGCACCTATAACTCCATCAAAACTAAAACTAGCATCAAGTAGTTCTAAATATAAAAAACTAGCTATTCCTGACTTAACTACGGTTTCGGTATGTTTACTTTCAAGTAAGGCGCCAATTCCATCAACAAAAATATAAGTAATTAAGCCAAATGCACTAGATACCCATAGAGTAGCTATTTCTGTTTGTGGAATAAAGTTAGAAATTGCCCACACACCCAATAAAATAATTGCAATCTCAGCTGCCTCGATTTTACCTAAACTAGCCAATTTACTTTCAATGAACTTAATCCAATGTATTTCTTTTTCATGATCTAAAAAATATTTAAGTGCTACCATAGCTAGAAATGAACCGCCAAATCCTGAAATACCTACATGGGCAGAATGCATTAACTCGGCATAATGTTTAGGATTAGTCAATGCCGTATTAATAGCTTCCCATGGTGCTAAATGACCTGCAATCATAATAATAATCAAAGGGAATACAATCCGCATACCAAATACAGCTATTACCATACCCCAAGTTAAAAAACGATGACGCCATTTATCATCCATATCTTGTAAAGTACTAGCATTAACTACAGCATTATCAAAAGATAATGACACTTCTAATACCGCAAGTAACAATGCAGTTAAAATAAAATTAAAGCTATTACCGCTGTTAAAACCTAACCAACCAGCTAAGAAAATACCAATTAGAGTAACTAAAAAATCATATTTAAAAAATTTTAACATATCTTTGTTTTCTTTATAAAGTTATTTACTACCAGACACCCATCTAAAACCAAAACCAAAAGCTTGATCTAGCTCCATATGACTACTAAAATAGCGCTCTTGCTTAGTAATCACCAATTGTTGTTGTTTTGTTTCAATGGTAGCTAATGCACACATCGTTTTAGCTTCGGGATTATTCAAATTAATGATAATATCGGCATTATTTTGTTGCTTAATCGTTACTATGCCTTGAGTTTGTTCCCAAGTAGAAACACCCTCATAAATAAAAGCGAAAATCACAAGAAAATCTATAAGCTCCAAGGATTTATGGCTTAGAAATAAATTTTCTCCGTCTAACGCACTACCATTGCGATCATCTTTATCTAACTGAATAAAGGGATAATTAGTTAAACTGCCGAAATTTTTACCCAAAGCTTGAATAACATTTTTAGATCCATCTTTAAAACGATACATACAACCTAAATCTAAATCTAGTTGAATAGCTTGACTAAAAGAGCTCCAATTTAAATTAATTAAAATATCTTTATCATTTTTAGTTAAATCAATTTTATGAAAATCACCACTTTTAGCTAAATTAATTGGACAACTAATTTTAGATGGTCTAGTTAAATCAACTTTATCAAAAAAACTCATAATTTACATTCTAAAAAAGAGTGAGTTTAAACTCACCCTATAAATTTAATTAACCAGCATAATATTGATTAACAAATCCTTGTAATCCACTATTAAATCCTTGACCTAATGCTTGAAAACGCCACTCATTATCTCGACGATAAAATTTAGCAAACTCAATCGCCGTTTCACGTGAAAAATTTTCATCTAGCTCATATTTAAGCACCTGATTTTTACTATCTAAATCATATAAGCGAATATAAGCATTTCTTACTTGACCAAAATTTTGGCGACGTAGCTCAGCTTCATGAATAGTAACGACAAAAACCACCTCCTGAATTGAACTATCTAAACGATTTAATTCAACATAGATCGTTTCATCATCACCTTGAGCATCTCCACTACGATTATCTCCAGTATGTTTAACTGCTCCATCTGGTGAAATTAAGTTATTATAAAATACAAAATTTTTTTCATTAGCTATTTTACCATTAGCACCAAGCAAAAACACTGAAGCATCTAAATCAAAAGCATGACCTGTATCAGTGTGATTAGCTTCCCAACCTAAACCAACCCCAATTTTATTTAAATTAGGCAATTCTTTAGATAAATTTATTCGATCACCTTTGATTAAACTAATACTCATAAATATCTCCATAATAAATTAATAACAAGTTATTTTATCATTGTTTAATCTAATTGTGGAAATATATTTTTGACGTCCTCCCCGCTCTAAAGGACGATGGTTTCTAGGTTACTAAATCAAACACAAATCTTGGTTAGCTAATTTGGTGAGTTCCTGCTTATTCATCCACTATCTTAAAACTAAAAGTTTGATTAATAAAGTCTACATTATCAATTACTAAGTTTACTTCACTCCCCGCAGGACGAGCTTTAGTATAACTACTTAAGTCAACGATTAATGGTACACCATCTAACTGGGCTTGATTACGGAAGGTAAATCTAGCTTTAACTTGACTAATTTGCTCTTGCTCCAAATAACGTAATGACCAATAACGCTCCATGCTATCTTGAAATTTTAAATAGGCTTGATAAGTTAAATCAAAATTTTGAATAATACTTGCTACTGCAATGTCCGTAGTATTTAATGGCTTAGTTTGGCTAAGTAAACTAATTATTTGTGATTGATTAATTAAATCAGCAGCTCGACGTAATGGTGAGGTCGCCCAAGTGTAATAATCAACATTTAAACCAGTATGAGAATTAGGAGTTGTGGTCATTACCACTGGTTGACTAGGCTGTTTGACACGATAAATAGCAGGAATAAAGGCATTGGTTAACATACGCCCCCAACTACAATTAGCTAAAATCATTAACTCGCTAACTAATTTATCAATTGGATTACCGCGTAACCGTGGTTTTATCATAATTTTACCATCATTAGTGAAACTAAAATTATAATCTACTGATAATTGGTTAACACTCGCTCGACCACGTTTTTCTTCTAGTTTTAGTGCTAAAGTATATAAAATATTTAATTCTTGAGCATAATCATAGTTTAAATAACTATTCATTTGTTCAGGATGAAACCAATTCTCTAAATCTTCAGTGCGCAAATTATCCGCAATAATTACCTGTTCCAATTTAGATTCAGTATTAATAATACTATACTCATTATCTAAAGTAAAATAAATACTAACTACAGGCAATTGACGGTTTTTATCTAAACTATAGTGAGCAATAATATTTTCTGGTAACATCGTGATTTTACTACCAGGATAATAAACCGTCGAAATTCTCTCACTAGCAATAGTTAAGACTTCGCGATTTAATGCTGGAGCAGCAATATGTATACCAATAATCCAACCATTATTTAATTTTTGTACTGAAAAAGCATCATCAATCTCTGTAGTAGTAAGATCATCAATTGAAAATACTTTTACTTGTGTATTTAAGGGTAAATCAGTGACGCTTTCATTTATTGCTATATCTGCCAATTGTATTCCATTGGGAAAATATTGTTTTAAAAACAAATCAAGTAAAAATTGATCAATTGAAGTTAAATAGCCTAATTGATACATTAATTCAGCTAAAGTTATTTTTAATTCTTTACACACACGTTGACTAACTTTATATTCCAAACTATTTTTATCTGGCTTAATTAATAAACTTAAAGGGTCAATTTGCCAATTAGCTGGTTGTTTATTCATTAAATCAGTATAAAATTGTTCACTCCGTTGCTGATACTCATATTGACGCTGTAATTGTAATTGCTTAGATTCTATTTCTTGACGGCTACAACGTTTA
>JBDLTW010000236.1:0-15117 GCA_039805605.1 Pseudomonadota bacterium | reverse complement strand
AATCTAATTGTTGTACTAATAATTGGCAGTTACTATCAACTAAAATTCCACCACTACGTTGTTCATCTTCGACATAACAACCTTTAACATAAAAATAAATTGCGCCACCTAATAGATGACTAGCATCATCAATAAGATAAATGGTTTCTAAATGACGCTTAATTGCAACTAAATATAATAAATATTGCAAATAATAATGATGTTGTGCCATTGATTGGAGGATTTGATTATCTTCATCATTATTAATTTGATAATTATTTAAACTATTGGTTTTATAATCTAACACCCAATATTTACCCTGATACTCAAAAAATAAGTCAATAAAACCATTTAAAAATCCTGATTTAATTAAATCTAGATTATACGCAGCTTGAGTATATGGATGATTTTCACCATAATTTTGTGTTAATAATTCTACTAATTGAGTCGATAGATCAACATTGTGATTAACCTGTAAATTAAAACCAAATTCAGCCTGATAATGTTGTTGATCATGAATTTGCGCCAGTGTTAGCCCCTCAGCTAATAATGGTGTAGTGAATGCATCATTAATTAGAGCATAATACTCATCATGATTAGTTAATTGTTGATTTAAATTATGTTTAGTTAAAATTGTAGTTAATTTGTTTTCATTTAATGGGTAATTTTCGCATAATTCATGAAATAGTAAACCAAACTTAGCACCACTTAAATATTGTTGATTTTTGTCTTTTACGCCATTTAAAATATTATAACGGTATTTAGGCATTGTCAACCAATTGTTTGTACTTAAATTATTCTCTAAACTATAGTGATCTTTGTCATGATTAATGGCATTGTGAGTAATTCCACTATAACTTTGTTGAATACGTTTTATATAAAAATATGTGCTATTAACTTGAGAGTAGTTGACCGCTAGTGATGAATTAAATGGTTCTGTAGATAATTTTAATTTATCTAAATCAGAACTATGAATTACTCTTTGATAAGCACAAACATTGGTGAATTGCTGTGGATCTTTAAAAAAAGCAAATTTATTATAATCACCATCACTAAACAATTCAGGATAATTAAACAATGGGTGACTAAAACCATCAGCAATGACACGTGATTGAGGAAAACCAAATAGATGATCTAGCATACTTGGTTTCACTAATTTACTGTAGCTTTTATTATCTTTGTTTATTTTAATACTTGGCAAATAAATATATAAGCGAGTTTTAGCACGAGTCAAAGCTACATAATTTAAGCGTTGTGTTTCAGCATTTGCCAGAGGAAAAATATATTGTTCAATTTGCTGTTTTGAAGCTAAAATTTGATAATTAGTTTGATTGTTTTGTAAATTAGTAAAACATTCTACATCATAAATTTTTTGTCGCTCATCACGAAAAAATGGACAGAATAATACTTCAAACTCTAATCCTTTAGCCTTATGCTGAGTGGTAATAATAATTTGTTCGTCATCATTATCTAAGCGAATTAGTTCTTCTTCGCTATCATTGTCTTCAATCATTAAGTTATTGGCTTGATTGATTTTTTCTTTAAACCAGTGGATTAGTTCATAATTGTTCAATACTTTTTTACTATGTTTGTGTAATAATTCACCGAGTTGAATTAAATTAGCTAGTTCACGATTAGCAATTAATTGTTGTTGCTCTGCAACATCTGTAATTAATTGATAAATTAATGGCATAATTCCATATCGACTAAAAATTTGTTGATAGTGAAAAAATCGGGCATAAATTTGTTCTAATTCTGCTTGATATTGTTCTTTGTGTGCCAACTTATTCAAGCTAAAATTAAAAATTTTACTAGTTAGAGCTAAATTAATTTTATTATTATTACTTAAATCACTAATTGCATCAATAATCCGCAATAAATCTAATGCACTTGAGGTAGTAAAAACACTTTTTAATTGTAATTCAGTGGCCTTAATCCCATATTTACGCATAAATTTAACAATCTGACTAGCCTGAGAGTTCTTTTCAACCAAGATAGCAATTTTACCTTTTAAGCTAGGATTGCTGTTTAACAATAATAATATTTCATATGTAATTGCATTTAAAAGTAGTTCAGTATTCTGTCCATTTTTACTTGTAGGAAAGCCAATAATTTGTACATTTTGTTCATAATAACGATGATTTAATTGCTTGTCTTGGCAGAGCTGTTTTATAGATTCTAAACTTGGTAATTCGGTGAATTGTTGGGCACATGGTTTAATTTGTTGGTAGTCAATACCTTTACCTAAAAAATCAGCATTATTTTGATTTGAAGCATTAAATAACGTATTTAAAAAATTCAGAATGCTTGCATGTGAACGATAATTATCTGTTAAGGATAATTTTTGACCTATTCCAATTTGACGGATTGCTTGTAAATAGGTATGAATGTCTGCTCCACGAAAACTATAGATTGCTTGTTTAGGATCGCCAACTACTACAACTTTACCTCGTTGTAATTGTGGTTGATCTAAACGATACATTTGACTAAAAATAATCCATTGCTGCCAATCAGTATCTTGAAATTCGTCAATAAAAGCAACTGGATAATTTTGGTAAAGTTTTTCTGCAAATTCGTTTGAGTTTGCAATTGCATCATAAACCAGTTGGATTAATTCATCAAAGGATAAACCTAATTTTAGGTCTCGATAAGCAGAATAATTAGCCAAAATATGGGTAATTAAGCCTTGCTGTAAACTAGATAAGACTTGCTCTTTAGTTAGGTTTTCTTGAGCTAAATCAGTTATAGACAAAATTGGTTCAGTAGATACTAATTGATATTTTGCTTGATAATGACCTTGTTTGACCCAAATCAAATCACGTGGTAATAAATTATATAATTTATCAATAATTGATAAGTTGTAGTCACGACTAGATAAGTATAAATTAATATTGGCTAAGGCTAATTCTAATTGATTGGGTTGCCATGATGAATGATTAAGAATTTGTTCTCGATAAAACTGTTCAACTAATCGGAGCATCAGACTTTTATCATTATCTATATTTATTGGTAAATTAATTTTGCACTCGATTGGATAATTCTGTAACACTTGTTTACAAAAACCGTGAATAGTAAAAATAGCAGCCTGATCGAATAATTGCACCGCACGAGTTAATATCGTGACTCCATCGCTAATTTTATTATCTTGGCGAAACTCATTTAGAAAAGTTTTAAATGGATCATTACTATTGCTAAGTAAATTGATATTATAACGAGAATGCAGTAATAATTCAATGGTTTCTTGAATTTGATTAAGAATGCGTTTTTTTAATTCAATCGTAGCCGCTTCGGTAAAGGTAACTACCAAAATATTATTTAAGCGTAATTTTTGGCATTCGAGTAATGCCTTAACATATAAGCGCTCGATTGTCCAAGTTTTTCCCGTACCTGCACTAGCTTCAATTGCCCAAGCACACTTAGCTGAAGTGAAATTAATTTGAGTTAATGGGTGTAAATATTTTAGCATGTTTTAATCACCTGTTGATAAATTTCTGCAAGTGCTTGTAAACTATCCCACTTTGATGACTGCAGATATTGTTGATAATCATTAGTATAATCACCCCATAAGACATCATTATGAATTTTTTGAATATCTGAATCATAATAATCATCACTATAAGCTAATTTATGTGCTAGTTTATAACTTAGTACACTGTAATTATAATTATTGTCTTTAATTTCTCTAATTAAGCCTTTATGGATTAAGGTTAGCTCTTGACAACTTTTTAGGTAAAAATTTTCGATTAAATCTAAACAAGTTAGTGGATCTTTTAAGTTATAATTAAGTTCTAGAGGAGTAAAAACTCCATCATCGTAACTAAAGTTAACCATCTGTACTTTAATTGCTTGGTTTAAAGTTATTTGCATACCTTGCTCATTAAACAATTGTAAATTAGGATGAGCCAGACAGGCACTATAGACAATAAATTGCATTAAGAAATTCCAATCCAAACCTGATTTCTCATTAATTTTACTACGACTGCCAATTAAGGATCTAAATTTAATTCGATTAAATGGTGGTAAAATATAAACCTGTTGATTAGTGTTAACAACTATGCTTCCTTGAATAGTCAGATTAGCTAAGTTTAAATTAAACTGATATTGATTGCCATTGCTATATAGTTGATAAACTTTATATAATTGCCAATATTTCTCCAGCTGTAATTTACCTAATTTACCACTAGCAATTAAGCCTGATTTATAAGCCGAATTTAATAAGTTGTCTGTATTGTATTTGGCTACGATTTGTTGAGCATTAGTTTGAAATAAATTAAATAACTGCTTTGCAGAAGTTAAGTTCTGATATTCTAACTCTTCTAAGTCATCCAATTCAATACTATTATCATAATCATTAAGATTTAAAATTCGTTTTAAACTATTGTTATTATAACATAAACAATTAACTAAATCTTTAATGGCGGGTTTAAAAATTTTTTGCCATTGTTCTGGTGTCAATAACTCAAAATTAATTCCTTGATGAATATCCCAGCGTTGATCCGCAACATTATCGCGAGTTAATTGGATTATTTGTTGCCAAAATCCAGCATAATGAACTGCTGAATTTTTATAAAAAGGATGCAAAGATTGTAATTGTTGAATTTGTTGTAAATAAAGTTTTTTTTGCTCATCTGTTAGAATAAATGATTGTTTTAAACATTCTAATAATAATGTAACTACTTTTGAAGCATTGATTTCTTTATTAGTTGTTGCTTCTCTTCCAATATAACTTAATACCAATTTATCCTGAGCAGCTAAAACAGTATCTAGAAAAATTTGTTTATCTTCTAAAGTATAATTACGATCGCCAATAAACCACTGTTTAGTTAGAAAACTTAATTGATTAGGAGTAAAATTACGTGGAAATTCACCATCATTTAAACCTACAATATAGATAACTTTAAATGGGATATTTCGCATATTGTTTAATGAAGCACAGGTTAAACTACCATTGAAAAATACACTTCCTTTTCCTAGACGTAAATAATCGGCAACTAGTTGGCGAATAATCGGTAAATTAATTTTTTCACTAGTATTATTTATTCCTGAACTCGCCAAAAAATTATCCAATTCAATTTCATCTTCTGCTTGGGGAAAAATTACTTGTTTAATTTCACTAACTAATTGGCGAAATTCTTCAACTGTAAATTGTTTATAATTGGTTTCATCATAGTAAAACTGATTGCGAATTAGTACGATTAAATCAATCAAGCTAATTAATTTAGCTAAAATTCTTCCTTCATTAAAATCTAGATTATCATAGGGCAATACGGGGTAAGCGCCTAAATATTCAAAAGTCTGATTTTGGTTTGAAAAAGCACTACTGGGTAGACATAAACCAAGCATTAAATTATGTACCAAACGTTTTAAGCTATACCAATCATCTGCTAAATTCAAGCTATTACAATCGTTATTATCATAAGCAAAATGAGTATTATTATCGCGTAACCAGATTTTAATTTGTTGAATATTATCTGCACTTAAATCTAGTTGATACATAATATTAGTATTAGATAATACATCAAGTAAATAGGTAACTGGTAATTTAAATGGAATTTCTAAAAATAGTTGAATAGTTTCTAAAATAGTTTGTGTTCTTTGTTTACGATTACCTGTTATATTATAAGGAATATGAACTTTTTCTTGATTAGTACCTAATACATATTCTTCATTAAACACTGCTTGAATATAAGGTGCATATTCGTCAATATCAGGAGCGGCTAATAAAATCTCATCAAGTTGACAATTATTTTGTGCTAATTCCTCGGCAATGAAGTTAAATGCAGTTTGTATTTCACGCATTCGATTATGACAAATTTTAATACTTATGCTGTTGTCATCAGGAAATAGTTCAATAGGATCAGCGTATTCTAGTGGGGTATGCAATAAATCTTCGGCTAGTTCTTTTAAGCGTAGTTTAGGGTCTAAGCGATATTTTAATTGGCGAATATCTTGTTGGATTAGAGCTAAACTATGTGGTACTTGAGTTAGATCTGCTTCGCTAATAAATTGCATTTCGGGAAACTCAAGTTCACGCAATAAAATTTCAACCATTTCACGTGATTGCTGTCCTAAATTAGCAAGTAACGGATTTCCATCCATTAAGGATAAATCTTCTAAACTAAGTTCTGGATAACCAAGCATTTTGCGTTCAAGCTTATTGCGTGTTTTTACATCTAATAAATCACCATAATAATCGTTACTTAAAGCTAGATGAAACCATGTTATATTAATGAATTTGCTTAAACGATTAATAATTTGGGCTTGGGCAATTGCTAAAGTAGGCAAAGCAAAGATAATCAATTGCTTAGGTAATTTTGTTGGAACTTGCGTCATGAAGTATTGGTAAACATCGCTAAATAATACCTGATTGAGCTTATTATGGATATGATCGACTAGACGATTCCAAAAGATTTTTTGCCAAGCCAGTTCAGGATCTTGTTGCCATAATTTACCACTTAATAAAGCATCAGTACGCATAAACAAATATTCAAAAAATAATTGTTGTAATTGCTGAGCGAGTTGGTAAACTTTTACTAAATCTAATTGATGATTTTTTTGTAAATAGTTATATAGATCATTTAATTGTGGCAGATGTTCTGACCATGGAAAATTAAGTAAAATTTCATATAGAGTAAAAACTGCATGATCAAAATTAAACATAATATGATCAGGATTATTTTCAGTATAAATTCGCTCAATAACTGGGCCTAACAAAACAACACAATCAATATTAGCACAAATACCTGCTGTTGATTTAGTGGTAATTTGTTGTTTTAACCATAATCCCATGGCTTGACTAGGGACTACAATTTGAGTCATACTAAATGGGTCGCGTGGTAGTTGATATAAATGAATTAATAAATATTTTAAGAGAGAATTTCCACCTTTAAATAGATCAGTGGATTGATATAAATCAAATTTTGCCATAAGCTAAAGTACCTTTTAAGTTTAATTGTAGAGTTTAAAGATTAGCAAACATTCGATATATTCTGTTTACTTACGCTTAAACCAATCAGGTTGATAGGATTTTTACATATCAAATGGGTCAACATCTAATGCAATTGTAATGGAATTAATTTGGCTAATAATTATCTCAATTTGTTGCAAATATTGATGTAGTAAATTACGCTTAGTTGAGCTAATTAATATTTGACCACGAAAGCGTTTATGTAATTTAAATAAGACGGCAGGAACAGGAGCAAAAATGGTTATACTAGTATCAGTAATTAATTGTTTAGCCTGTTGATAAACTTCGTGCATAGTTTGTTTTAGTTTTTCTTCATCTAAGGCACTAAAGCGCACCAGAGCATAATACACAAATGGTGGCAATTGATGTTGTTTACGTTGATACATGGTATAATTGATAAAACCATTAAAATCATGTTGTTTTAAAAATTGATAAACAGGATGATCTGGGTAATTAGTTTGTAAAATAACTTCTCCAGCTTTAGTTGCGCGACCTGCTCGACCTGAAACTTGTGTTAAGGTGCTAAACATTTGTTCAGTAGAACGAAAATCATAACTAAATAAAGCATTATCTAAATTTAAGCCAATAACCAAGGTTAGATTAGCAAAATCATGACCTTTAGCTAACATTTGTGTACCAATTAAAATATCTAATTGCTGTTGCTCAATTTGTTGATAAATATCTTGCCAGTCTTGTTTATGACTAGTTGTATCACGATCAATTCGCCGAATTTTTGCTTCGGGAAAATATTGACTAATAAATTGTTCTAATTTTTGGGTGCCATGACCAATAGTGTGTAAATATTGATTTTTACATTGTGGGCAAAATGGTGGAACTTGAATTTGATAACTACAATGGTGACATTTTAGTTGATTGTGTTCATGATGGTAAACCATATTGCTTGAACAATAGCGACAATTACTAACCCAACCACATTCATAACAAGTGATAACAGGAGCGTAACCGCGTCGATTAATGAAAATCATTGCTAATTCTTGGCGTTGTAAACATTGGCTTAATTTATCTAAAGCCACTTGACTAATTCCTGCATGATTAGCAGGGTAATGCTGCAAGTTAATAATGTTAATTTGGGGTAGCTGTGCTAAATTAATTGCTCGTTGAGTTAGTTTATATAAACTTGCTCGACCTCGTTTATAATTATATAAAGTCTCAATTGAAGGTGTAGCAGAAGCTAATAAAATTGGTAAATTTAATTGTTTAGCCCGCCAAATAGCTAAATCACGAGCATGATAGCGTAAGCCATCATTTTGTTTGAAAGAATCATCATGTTCTTCATCAACAATAATTAACCCAAGTTGTTTAAACGGTGTAAATACACTTAAACGAGTACCTAAAATAATTTGGTAGCTACCCTCTTTAGCACCTAGCCACGTTTCTAAACGTGATTTATCACTAATTTCACTATTGAGTAAGCGAATTTGGGCATGAGGAAAACGTTGACTAAAGCGTTTAGCCAGTTGTGGAGTTAAATTAATTTCTGGGACTAAAATCAAGATTTGTTTATTTTGTCGTAAAACTTGATGAATTAGGTGTAAAAAAATTTCTGTTTTACCACTACCCGTAATTCCATAAAGCAAACCAAGATGAAATTGTCCAAAATATTGACTAAACTGAGTGATAACATATTGTTGCTCGTCGTTTAAAACTATTGTAGTTGAGGCAATAAGGCTAGGTTGTGGAGCTACTACCTGCTTAAGTTTATCTTGCGCTAACCAACGTTTAATTAAGGGGCGTGGGTTTTCACCTAAAATTGTTTGCATTTGGGGCAGGTTTAAACTATTATGTTCTAACTGTTGCCATAAAAATTGCTGTTGTGGACGTAACTCACGCTTACCCTTATTAGCACTTATTGCCTGATAATACTTAACTTCACTAATTAGTTGTTGTGGTAAAGGTGTAGTTTTACGTAATAAAGTTGGTAAGGCACAAAATAAACTGGTGCCAAATGGATGATGATAATAATTAGCTGCAAAGTTACATAATTGCCAAATATCTGCGGGGATATTAAATTCACTGGTTGAACTAGCTAAGATAGGTTTAAGCTTATTTATTGGCATTAGCGTAAATTCATCTTGTGGTATAGCTTGTGTCACAAAACCAATTTGTTCTTGTCGATTAAAATTAACAATTACTCGAGCACCTAGCTCAAGTAATTGCGTACTTAAATAATTATAGCTTTGACGCAATGGGCGATCTAATACTACGCTAATTACATACATTAGATTAACTTAGTTCTAAAAATGAATAAGTTATTAGATATTATCTTATAAGCCACCGCCAATAGTGAATAAGTTAGATTCTATATTTTGACTTGCAATGGTTAGGATTACAGAATTTGCGGTATTAACTGGTGCATTACTACTAGCTGTGATAGTAAAATTACATGTTGTTTTAATATCATTTAGATATGATGTACTACTAATAGTACAGGTAGTAGGTGTACTTGCACTTGAGTAACCACTAGGTAAAGTTATACCTAAATTGCCACTATAATTAGTATTACCCATGTATCTTATCGTTAAGCTACAAGTGCCACCAGCTGTAATAGTTTTACATCCCGTAGCAGTAAAATCATAAGAGTATTCATTAGCTATTGCATTTGAATTAGATTGTACATCACTGCTATTAGTATTGCTCCCAGCATTACAAGCTACTAAACCAAAACTTAAAACTAAACTAGCAATTAACGATTGAGAAGATTTTTTCATGATTTATTTGTTCCTAAGAGATTAATAAGGTGCTGTATTATATCACTCTCAAGCAGGTTGGCGCAAATTAATTAACGGTTAAAAGATTGTATTTAGGCAAATGAATGTCATAAACTATCGTCATGAATAGGTAATACACAGAGATTGACCTCTACAACCCTAAATGGTAAGGATTCCTACATAGCTAAACCAAGCACAAGCTAGGCATTCCATATACTCCACAGGCTAACACGGCAAGTCCTAGCGCATTCATTGATAGTTTACACATTTAAAACTAGCTTGGTTTTTGCGAGTATCTGCGTTTATGTGTCCATAACTTGAACATTTTTGTGATGTATATTGTGGATTGACTTCAATTAATTCTGTTTGATACGTATGTTTGAGTCTATAGGCTAGAAACTGTTTAAACATTCCCCAACTTTGATCTAAGATTGATTTATTTAATCCAAATTTTTGTTTCACAATTTTACTAGATTTATCAATAGTAGCTTTAGCTGATTTAGTAATATTTTCTATGTTCAGAGCTTCAACTGATCCATATGCATAGCTGTTAGTTATCGCTCTAGTTACTTTGTCCAATACGCCGTAAGACCTCCTCCTTCAGGGGGAGGATATAAGGCGTTAAACTAGCGTAGCTTGTTGCGAGTAAGGCTATTTAATAAACCAGCTTGAATTTTGTAAATCAACTATAGTATAATAGCTCTATCATGAAAAACATATAAATACAGAATATATCCTACAGAGGAACAAAAACAGTTATTAGCTAAAACATTCGGATGTCTTAATAAAAAATATTCTCTGAATGGGAATAAAATTGACTACAACCAAGTCTTCTGTTCATTTAACTGAGCTTAAAACCCAAAAGCAATTTAGCTGGTTGAATGATGTTAATTCGGTAGCTTTGCAACAAACACTAGGTTCACAAGATGTTGCTTTTAGTAATTTCTTTGCTAAACATGCTAAATATCCTAATTTTAAACATATTAGAAAATGGACTGGTGATTGTGGTTCAGTACTTGAGCGTGATATATGCAACTATAAATATACATACCGCTGGACTAGCAAAAATTAACGCCTATGGAGTTTCCTCTATCGGAGTTGAATGTAGTAATGCAATCAACTAGATATGGAACATTGAACTAGAAATCCTTGCCCTTTAGGGTGGTGTGGAGGTCAAACTTACATCATATTTAAATTCATAGTCTGCTGAGTATTTAAATGATAAAAACCAAATATTGAGCAACAACAATTGAAGTTTGTAAAACGTTAAGGAACATCGCAATTGATGGATAACACTTGCATAATGGAATAACCCATATATCTCTAGGAGTAGCTATGCAGATAGTTAATTGGCAAAATTTAGATCCGATTGAGCAACGGCGAATATTAAGCCGTACTCAGCTACAAGATAATCATGAATTAAGTATTTTAGTTAAAACTATTATTGAAAATGTACGCCAAAATGGTGATAGTGCATTGTATGAGTATTTAGCTAAATATGATGGTGTAAAATTAAATTCATTATTAGTTAATCAAGAAGAATATGCAACTACTACGACTTTGTCAATGGAAGCCCAACAAGCTATTTTAGCGGCAATTGACAATATTAGTGCTTATCACCAGTCAACTATTCCTCAGTCATTTAATCTTGAACATAAGCATCGCAAACTAGGTAAAATTTATCGCCCAATTGAAAAGGTTGGCTTATATGTACCAGGGGGAACTGCACCATTAGTGTCAACTTTATTAATGTTAGCAGTTCCAGCTAATTTGGCTGGTTGTCAAGAAAAAATTTTAGTAACACCGCCTAATCGCGATGGAACAGTTAGTCCAGCAATTTTATTTGCAGCTAAGGCTTGTGGTATTGAACAAGTATATAAACTAGGTGGTGCATCTGCTATTGCTGCTTTAGCTTTTGGCAGTGAATCTATTCCTAAAACATATAAAATATTTGGACCAGGAAATAAATATGTAACCGAAGCTAAATTACAAGTTTCACAACATTGTAATGGTGCTGCGATTGATATGCCAGCAGGTCCGTCAGAAGTCTTAGTTATTGCAGATAAAGATGCTAATCCAGCATTTGTTGCCAGTGATCTATTAGCTCAAGCGGAACATGATAGTGCAGCTCAAGTTATTTTAGTAACGACATGTTTAAATTTAGCTAAACAAGTTAAACAACAATTACACCAACAAAGTCAACAATTAAGCCGTAATCATATTATTCAACAAGCACTGGTTAAGAGTACAATAATTTATACTCCAGATCTAGCCACAGCATTTAGCATATCCAATCAATATGCGCCTGAACATTTAATTTTACAAATTGCCAATGCAGAAACTTATTTATCTATGGTGCATAATGCAGGTTCGGTATTTATTGGGGAGTGGACACCTGAAGCAGTTGGTGATTATGCTAGTGGAACTAATCATGTTTTACCAACGTATGGCTATGCTAAAATGTATAGTGGTTTAGATGTTAGTTCTTTTATGAAAGGTATTTCTTATCAACAACTTTCAGCTCAAGGATTGCAAGAAATTGGTGCTACTGTCGAATGCTTAGCTAGTTTAGAGGGTTTGGATGCCCATCGCAATGCAGTTAGTTTACGCTTAGCAGAATTAAAAAACAAAAAATTTTAAATTTTTATAAAATTTACTCTTGAAATATTCTTAACTGTACTTATATGCAAGTTATCAAAATATAGTTTAGTTTTATATTAACTTTTTAAGGAGTTGATTTTATGGCAACAATTAAGCCTTTACATGATCGCGTAGTTATTGAACGTGTTGAAGCTGAAGAAAAAACAGCATCTGGGATTGTTTTACCAGGCGCAGCTGCTGAAAAACCTGATATGGGTGTTGTAATTGCAGTTGGTGAAGGTAAAATGTTAGATAATGGTACTCGTCATGCTTTATGTGTAAAACAAGGTGATAAAGTATTATTTGGTAAATACTCTGGTCAAGCTGTAAAAATTGATGGCAAAGAAGTTTTAGTAATGCGTGAAGATGATATTTTAGCAATAGTTGCTTAATTCCATTCTTCAGTATTGTATTTTTTAAGATAAGTTTAATTTTTTAAATATTCAAGGAGTTGTTTGATATGGCAGCTAAAGAAGTAAAATTTGGTAGTGATGCACGTGATAAAATGGTGCGTGGTGTTAATGTTCTTGCCGATGCAGTTAAAGTTACGTTAGGCCCTAAGGGACGTAATGTAGTATTAGATCGTTCTTTTGGTGCTCCTTTAGTTACTAAAGATGGTGTATCTGTAGCCAAAGAAATTGAATTAAAAGATAAATTCGAAAATATGGGTGCACAAATGGTTAAGGAAGTTGCTTCAAAAACTGCTGATGTAGCAGGTGATGGCACGACAACTGCAACTGTATTGGCACAAGCTATTGTTAAAGAAGGTATGAAATATGTAGCAGCAGGTATGAACCCAATGGATTTAAAACGTGGGATTGATAAAGCTGTAGATACCTTAGTTGGTGAATTAAAAAATATTGCTAAACCATGCACTACATCTAAAGAAATTGCTCAAGTTGGTTCAATTTCAGCTAATTCAGACAGTGAAATCGGTGAATTAATTGCTCAAGCAATGGATAAAGTTGGTAAAGAAGGCGTAATCACAGTTGAAGAAGCTAGTGGCTTAAGCAATGAGTTAGATGTTGTTGAAGGTATGCAATTTGATCGTGGTTATTTATCACCATATTTTATCAATAATGCAGATAAACAATTATCAGTATTAGAAAATCCATTTATTTTATTAGTGGACAAGAAGATTTCTAATATTCGTGATTTATTACCAGTACTAGAGCAAGTTGCTAAAGCTAGTCGTCCATTATTAATTATTGCTGAAGATGTTGAAGGTGAAGCCTTAGCTACTTTAGTTGTAAATAATATGCGTGGCATTTTAAAAGTGGCAGCTGTTAAAGCTCCTGGTTTTGGTGATCGCCGTAAAGCAATGTTAGAAGATATTGCAATTTTAACTGGTGGTACAGTTATTGCTGAAGAAATTGGTTTAGCTTTAGATAAGACTGAATTAATTCATTTAGGTCAAGCTAAACGCGTTGAAATTGGTAAAGAAAATACTACTATTATTGACGGTTCTGGTAGTGAAGATGCAATTACTTCACGTGTTGAATTTATTCGTAAACAAATCAGTGAATCTACTTCAGAATACGATAAAGAAAAATTACAAGAACGCGTAGCTAAATTAGCTGGTGGTGTTGCTGTAATTAAAATTGGTGCAGCTACTGAAGTTGAGATGAAAGAGAAAAAAGCTCGTGTTGAAGATGCATTACATGCAACTCGTGCTGCTGTTGAAGAAGGTATTGTTGCAGGTGGTGGTGTAGCGTTATTACGCGCTCGTTCAACAATTGAGCAGTTACATGGTATAAATGCGGATCAAGATGCTGGAATTAAAATAGTGTTAAAAGCTATTGAAGCTCCATTACGCCAGATCGTAGCTAATTGTGGTGAAGAGCCTTCAGTTGTGATTAACAAAGTATTAGAAGGTAAAGGCGCATTTGGTTATAATGCTGGTAGTAGTGAATTTGGTGATATGATTGAAATGGGTGTTTTAGATCCTGCTAAAGTTACTCGTGCTGCTTTACAGCATGCGGCTTCAGTTGCTGGTTTAATGCTAACTACAGATTGTATGATTGCAGACTTACCTAAAGAAGATGCTCCTGCTATGCCTGGTGGTGATATGGGTGGCATGGGCGGAATGGGTGGTATGTACTAATTCTGCTAATTAAAGTAAAAATCCCTGGTTGTTTTGACGAGGGATTTTTAATTATTTACAAAATAAATTTAAAATCAGATGAGATTATAATAAATTTGTGTTATAATAATGCCAATTATTTTTTAAGGTTATATTTATAATGAGTAAAGTTGTACATGTTACTGATTCATCGTTTGAAGTTGATGTTTTAAAGTCTGATGTTCCTGTATTGGTTGATTTTTGGGCTGAGTGGTGTGGTCCATGTCGTGCTTTAGCACCTGTTTTAGATACATTGGCTGACGAATATACTGGTCGCATAAAGATTACTAAGTTAAATGTTGATGAAAATGAAATTACGGCTGCTACTTATGGCATTCGTGGGATACCAACATTACTATTATTTAAAAATGGCGAATTAGTAGAGACTAAAGTTGGTGCTTTACCTAAAGGTCAATTAGCTGCTTTTATTGACAGCAATATTTAATTTTACTGTCAGGACTGGAGAGTGTAAAGTTAAATAATATCACAGTCCTGTAAGCTAAATTTAACGTTTTAAAGTCTATTTATTTAATACTTCAAAGCATCTAAATAAGATAAACATGAGGTATAAATTTTACTATTTTTATTGATTATAGCAGTTAAGTAAATCTGGCTATATAATTAAAATATGTAATGCCTACCTTTTCTATAATTCTATTGTCTTCTATTCTGTAAATTGT